>DASVAI010000301.1:0-6450 GCA_036376445.1 Acidobacteriaceae bacterium | reverse complement strand
CTGACGATTGGGTAATTTCGTTATTTTCTCGGTTCCTCCGAGGAAAACCTGAGAGGAATCTCAAGGAAAACCGGGTACACTCCTGAGCATCTTAGAAGTTGAATTCGAGAGATGTGGGAGACCCGGTCTTGCGCGACGGCGAGGGCGCCACCCTCGAGCACGATGAGAAGATCGCCATCCTCCGCAACATCGTCGATGCCGTCAAAGGCCGCGCTCCCGTAGTCGCCGCCATCTCCTCGCTCTCCACCGCAGCCGCCGTCCGCCTCGCGAAAGAAGCCGAGCAGGCAGGATGCAGCGGCCTCATGGTCCTGCCGCCCTACGTCTACTCCACCGACTGGCGCGAGATGCGCGCGCACGTCGCCACTATCCTTACCGCCACACCGCTCTCCTCAATGCTCTACAACAATCCCATCGCCTACGGCACCGACTTCCTCCCCGAGCAGATCGCCGAGCTCGCCGCCGCGCACTCGAACCTCCACGCCGTAAAAGAATCCAGTGCCGATATCCGCCGCATCGCCGCCATCCGCAGTCTGATTGCCGATCGCCTCCGCATCCTCGTCGGCGTCGACGACGCCATCGTCGAAGGCGTCAGCGCCGGCGCGGTCGGCTGGATCGCCGGCCTCGTCAATGCCTTCCCCGCCGAGTCCGTCGCGCTCTTTCAGCTCGCCTCTGAAAACCGCCGCGACGAAGCCTTCGCGCTCTACCGCTGGTTCCTTCCCCTGCTCCGCATGGACACCGTCCCCAAATTCGTCCAGCTCATCAAGTGGATGCAGAAGGAGATGCACGTCGGCTCAGCGCGCGTCCGCCCGCCGCGCCTCGAGCTCGCCGGCGAAGAACTGCGCATTGCCCAGGAGACACTCCGCATCGCGCTCGCCTCACGCCCCCGCATCCCCTCCGCCGATTTCGAGCCCGTAGGAGCACGCGCATGAGCAGCCTCGAAGGCGTCTCTCTCATCGCGGGCCGCAAAGGAAACCACGGCGCGGACGTATTCCGCGCCTTCTCGCCCGCCGATGGCAGCGCCATCGCGCCCCATTTCCACTCCGCGACAGAAGCCGACCTCAACGAAGCAGCCGCGAAGGCCGCCGAAGCAGCGCCACACCTCGCCACCACCTCCGGCGCAGACCGTGCAAAGCTGCTGCGCGCTATGGCCGACGGTCTCGAGGCCGCCTCCGCCAACCTTGTCGAGCGCGCCCACCTCGAAACCGCCCTCCCTCGCCCGCGCCTCACCGGCGAAGTCGCGCGGACCAGCAATCAGCTCCGCCTCTTCGCCTCCGTCGTCGAAGAGGGCTCATGGGTCATGGCGCGCATCGACACTGCCGAGCCAATGCGCACGCCGCCCAAGCCCGATATCCGCTCCATGCTCCGCCCCCTCGGCCCCGTCGCCGTCTTCGGCGCCAGCAACTTCCCCATCGCCTTTTCGGTCGCGGGCGGCGACACGGCATCCGCCATCGCGGCCGGCAATCCCGTCATCGTCAAAGCGCACCCCGCGCATCCCGGCACCAGCGAGATCGCCGGCCGCGTCCTCACCGAAGCCGTCGCTTCGTGCGGCTTCCCCGCCGGCACCTTCTCGCTGCTCTTCGACGCCGGCACCGCCATCGGCTCCGCGCTCGTGCAACACCCAGCCATCCGCGCCGTCGGCTTCACAGGCTCCTTCAAGGGCGGTCGTGCCCTCATGGATCTCGCTGCCGCCCGGCGGGATCCCATCCCCGTCTACGCCGAGATGGGCAGCGCCAATCCCGTCTTCATCCTCCCGCACGCCCTTGAAGAGCGCGGCGAGTCCCTCGCCGCCGGCCTCCATACTTCCTACACACTGGGCGTAGGCCAGTTCTGCACCAAGCCCGGCCTCGTCTTCCTCGAGACCCCCAACCCCACCTTCCTCGACAAGCTCCGCAACCTCACCGCCCAAAGCCCCGCCCTCCCCCTGCTCTCCTCCGCCATCGCCCGCACCTATAGCCAGGGCCTTCAGCACCGCGCCGCACTCCACCCCACCACTGGACAAGCCGCCTCTGCGGGTTTTTCCGCGCAGGCCGCGCTGCTCGAAGTCGACTATGCCGCCTTCGCCGCGAATCCCGCGCTCCACGAAGAGCTCTTCGGTCCCTCCACCTTGCTCATCACCGGCACAAGCCGCGACCAGATGCTCGCCGCGGCCCGCGCGCTCTCCGGCCACCTCACCGCCACCATCCTCGGCACCGACGACGACCTACGCGACTATGCCGAGCTCATCGCCATCCTCGAAACCAAGGTCGGCCGCATCATCTATAACTGCTTCCCCACCGGCGTTGAAGTCACCCACGCCATGGTGCACGGGGGCCCCTGGCCCGCCACTTCCGATGGCCGCTCCACCTCCGTCGGCAGCCAGGCCATCCTCCGGTTCGCCCGCCCTGTCTGCTACCAGGGCCTGCCCCAGCACGCGCTCCCCGCCGAGCTCCACGACCACAACCCGCTCCACCTCCTCCGCTTATGGAACGGCGTCTGGCAACTGAATAACTAGGGCCGGCCTCTAACTGTCTGGGCCAATGCACATCCGTGGTGCATTGAAATTCTTTCCACTCCAGGATCAAAAAGCCTTGTGGCACAACGAGAGGGAGAATTATGGCATCCGTCGCGCCGAATGCCCTGCCTGATCCCAATGGCACTGTCAAGCAGCAGATCAACGAATTGCCGGGCGACTCCGCCACACCTTTCGGTCCGGTCTACCGCTCCTCCGAGACTCTCGACTGGAAGCGCCTTTACGAAGCCGTACTCGCCAATACTCCCGACCTCGGCTACGTCTTCGATCTCAATCACCGTTTCGTCTATGCCAATGATGCCCTGCTCGCCATGTGGGGTCGAACCTGGGAAGAAGCCATCGGTAAGACCTGCCTGGAGCTCGGATATGAGCCGTGGCATGCAGCCATGCACGACCGCGAAATCGAGCAGGTCATCGTCACCCGCAAGCCCATCCGCGCCGATGTCCCCTTCACCGGCACCAACGGCCACCGCGTCTACGACTACATCTTTTTCCCCGTCTTTGGGAGAGACGGCGAAGTCATCGCCGTCGGCGGCAGCACCCGCGACGTCACCGACCGCAAAGCCACTGAAGAGGCTTTGCGCATGAGTGAACAGCGGTATCGCGAGCTCCTCGATGCGCTCCCTGTTGCCGTCTACACCACGGATGCGGAAGGCCGGATCACGTTGTACAACGAAGCCGCCGCCGCTTTTGCAGGACGCGAGGCGGAGCCTGGGAAAGACCGTTGGTGCGTCTCCAGTCGCCTCTATCGCGCGGATGGCACCTTTCTTCCGCATGACGAGTGCCCCATGGCCGTTACCCTCCGCACCGGCCAGCCACAGTTTGGCGTCGAAGCCATCGCCGAGCGGCCGGACGGCACGCGCGCCTGGTTCATCCCGCATCCCACTGCTCTTCGCGATGGGGAAGGCAATATCACCGGCGGCATCAACGTCCTGGTCGACATTACCGAGCGCAAGCGCGCAGAAGCAAAGCAGCAGGAAACCGAAAACGCCTTGCGCAAGGCCGAAAAGTTCGCCGCCGCCGGACGCATGGCCGCCACCATCGCGCACGAAATTAACAACCCGCTCGAAGCCATCGTCAACCTCTGGTTCCTTTTGAGTCAGGACGATAGCCTCTCTCCTCAGGCGCAGGAGCAATTGAAAACCCTCGGCGCCGAGCTCAGCCGCGTATCCCACATCACCCGTCAAACGCTCGAGTTCTACCGGCACGGCAAGACGCCTGCGCCGGTCGATCTTGCCCAGCCCATTCAGACCGCCATCACTCTCTTCTCCCACAAAGCTGCCAAAGCCGGAACCGTCATCGAGGTCGACAACCGCACCGTCGCTACCGTCTTTGGCTTCGCCGGCGAGCTCCGCCAGGTCTTCCTCAATCTCATCGGCAATTCACTCGAAGCCGGCGCAAGCGCGATCAAGATACGCGTCTCCTCCACCCGCGATTGGAAAAACTGGAAGCGCCGCGGCGTCCGCGTCACCATTGCCGACAACGGCGCCGGCATCCCCGGCGGCTCCGCCAACAAGCTCTTCCAGCCCTTCTTCACTACCAAGGATGAAAAAGGCACCGGCCTCGGCCTATGGGTCAGCAAAGGTATCGTGCAGAAACACGAAGGCTCCATCCACGTGCGCACCTGCGCACACCCCACGCGCCACGGCACCACCTTCGCCCTCTTCCTGCCAACGCTATAACCGACCACACACCCGTGCTAAGCGACCGGTTCGACTTTCGCGCAGTAAGGGGCAGCAGAGGGCGGCGCACATTAGAGAGAAACGCCGTCGGCCGCGCGTCCCGGTGACGGTTAGCGCAGCCTCCAGCGAACATTGTCGAAGTTACGGCAACGCAACAAAGTCCTTAAGGAAATCACGCGCACTTGGAGTATCGAGGCGGTAGGCGCCGCTGGTTGCTCGGCACACGTGGTCGCCCTCAACGCTGGCGATGGACGTGAGAATCTGCGTGCCATTGACTTGCAAGAAGTTTGGTCCCCCCGAATCTCCAAAGCAAGCTCCTCCGTTGTTCAAAGCTGGATTGATTGACACTTGCAGAATGGTCACCTTCAGGGCACTGAAAGTAGAAAAAGCAAACATCCGAGGCATGGGATCGGGCCGGGTCCCAAATCTGTCCAGAGACCCGTATCCGACAGACGTAAAGATCGCGTCGTGGAGTCCATTCTTTGCCCCAAGTTGGTCCAGAAGACCAAGAGTTGGCAGCGTTGCCGGTGTGATTCCCACCACTGCCGGCAGGATATAGACCGCAATGTCGCCAGAATCAGCTCGGTGGTGCGGATTGAAAACTCTATCGCCTGAAAAAACGTACTCCGGATTGGGGATGATTTCGCTGATGGGAATCAACCCACTCTTATCAGTCCGATCTGCAATCGGAATGGGGTTGCCAAAACTCACAAACAGACTGAACCCTTCCGGCTCCAGAAATTGCATAAAGTAATGGGCGCAGTGGGCAACCGTTAAGAAAACTGTGGGAGAAATTAGCGTCCCCGAGCAGACTTGGAACGTTTCGCTGCCGTCCGCTGATACCGCAAGCACTGCTCCTACGTTGCTGAACCGATTGTTCGTGTCTGGGAAGCCGTTGGTGATGGCTCGGGCTGGAGATGGATCCAGGGCGATAATCAATGCAGTGATTACGCAAGCTAGTGTGAGCTTTCGTGAGATTTTGTTCATCAGAGTCCTCCGTGGCCCATATGTGGCCCATGTTCGGAAGATCTGTTTCACGTTACGCCGTTGCAACGGCAGAAGGAACTAGTCGCGCCATTGAAAGCTGCGAGTCGGTTGTATCGGCCTTTACTTCAGCGGTGTAGCCGGTTTGCTCGGTGGACACTCCGTGCCATCAGCGAGGGATGCACTGTTTGCGACACCGCTATCGCACCGGCAACGGCGGCTGTGGAGGGAGACATACCTACCTTATCGAGCTCTTCCTGCCGACCCGGTAGGGCTGCAGACCGGGTGCCCAATGCGAGGTTGCCGACAATATGGTCTGAGATTGAGGCTTGTCGATGCAGTGCTGGATTCCATGTCCCGACAGCAGTCGCATCGAGAGGTTCCCTGCCGCGTGGCTCCCGCCGATGGCGAAATGCAAGCACAACCAGGACGACAATAGCTGCTTGAGAAATCAGCACCGCCGCGGAGGTCAGCCTCGGATCCGGATTCAACATCGGTACCGAGGCATTCAACATGACCCAAGCCACCAGTACAAGCCATAGTCTCTTCGCTCCAAGCTCAGCGCCGGCTGCCACGAGAGTGAGAAGCCAGAGCGCGGGTAAGATGGCATAGCTGGGAAGAAAGGGGCTGCGTAACGACGCAAGTATCAAAATGGCAAGCCAGACAATCGGTTGTTCGTCCCGATTGCGTGTCTGCCTCGCGAAGGCCACGGTAGCGGCCAGATCAATCAGCATATATATCGATCCGACGATCTTCATTACCTGAAATGACGTGCCGGGGAGACCAAATAGGTGCAGTTTGAAAACCATCCCCGGCACCGAATAATTCTTTGCGATGGATACGGGATTACGAAAAGCCGGAAAGGCTTCTCCTCCCAGCAACCTGGGGAATTGCTTGAGGAACGCATGGTACGGAGTCCAGCCAGTGTCCAGCACCGAGATAGCGACGAGAACCGCACAGGCGCCAATAGTCCATGCAAGCGCTCGCCACTGGCGCTTCACCAGGAGATACACCAGCAACAGGACAGGGAACATCTTGCTCAGCGTTACATAGGCCAATAGCAAGCCACCAGCCAGATATCGACCCCGGACAAGCAGCACCATGGCAACCATGGCTAGCGCGATGACCATCGCCTGCAAGTTGCCGATTTGCAACGTGCTGATCATGTGATCGGATACGAATATGAGCGGGCAGAGCAGCAATGCACGAGTGCCCCCCATTGGGCTCAGCATCCGAATAACTGCTAGGACTCCGCCGAGAGCCACTGAACCACTG
>DASVAI010000295.1:0-20269 GCA_036376445.1 Acidobacteriaceae bacterium | reverse complement strand
GGTGCTGCCTGAGGCGGAGGACGTCGATATCAAGATCGAGGCGAAGGACCTGCGCATTGATACCTTCTGCTCTTCAGGACCGGGCGGACAATCAGTAAACACGACGTACTCGGCGGTTCGCATCACCCATCTGCCAACCGGCACAGTCGTGAGCTGCCAGGATGAGAAATCGCAGATCAAGAATCGAGAGAAGGGCATGCGCGTGCTGCGTGCGCGGCTCTATGAGATTGAGCAGGAGAAGCAGCAGGCGGCGCTAGCGCAGGAGCGCAAGTCGCAGGTGGGTTCGGGCGATCGCTCAGAAAAGATTCGCACCTACAACTTCCCGCAAAACCGGTTGACGGACCATCGCATCGGGCTGACGCTGCACCAGCTCTCGGAGATCATGGAGGGCAGGCTGCAGCCGGTGATTGATGCAGTGGTAGCGCACTTCCAGGCAGAGCGGCTGAAGGCCGAGGCGGCGGACGTGGCCTGATAGACACGCAGAGTTGGCTAAACCTGCCGCCTGGCGCGCCGCACCAGGCTCTGCCAACGCGGATCCGGCCGCAGGTCGTCGAACATCGGCATCATGAGCTCGATGATGCGAAACACGCGCTGCTCATAGGCCTGTTCAAGCAGGTTGAAAGTTGCATCCTGGTCGCCGAGTCCGCAATACACCACCGCCAGATCGAATGGCGATACGTACATGTGCTTCGTAAGCGCCTGCAATTCCTCGAGGATTCCGGAGGCCTTGCCCGGCTCGCCTGCGAGCCCGTAAGCACGTCCCAAAAGTGCCCGGAAATGAGGCGCAGGAGAAAGGGCGACGGCCCGCTCCAGCTTGGCAATTGCCTGCGTCGCTCCTTCGGTCTGCTCAAGCGAGAGTGCCGTAAACCAGTGTGCATTGACGTAGTCCGGGTCAATGTCCAGAGCCGCCTGACATTGTTCAATCGATTCGGCATAGCGGCGCGCGCGGTAAAAGATCAGCCCGAAATGACCGCGATGCACGCGCGAGATCGGATCCAGCTCGATCACTCGCCGGTAGGTGGCAATTGCCTCGTCATGGCGTCCACGGAGCGACAGATAATCCGCGAAATGCGCATGGGAGACCGGTTCGCCCGGGCATAACTCCACAGCTCTCCATGCTTCTCGCTCGGCGGACTCCCAATCCCAGTCATAGAAGACATGAACCGCGGCGAGAGCAATGTGTGCGGACGCGGTAGCCTCATCCAACTCCAGGGCCTTGGTGGCGTTGAGTCTCGCTCTCGAGAAATTTTCGGACGGCGGCCCCACGCCGAAGAGTCCCAGGTAGAAGTATGACCGGGCGAGGTCGCCAAACGCCCTGGCGTAGGTGGGATCGAGACGGATCGCACGGTCGAAGAACTCCGTGCTTTTGATCAGCTCCGCCGGGGTCATCTTGTCGCGGAAGTAATTTCCCTTCAGGCAGGCTTCGTACGCCTCCGGGTGCACCTCGCGCGGACGTGCCGCGTGGCGATATACCGGGTCGACTACCTTGTGAATCTGGGCTGCAATGCTTTCCGCCACCTCAGCCCGCAAGTGAAGGATGTCGCGGAGGTCACGCTCGTAACGGCCCGCCCAGAGGTGCCTATCTTCCCGGGCAAGAATCAGTTGCGCGATAACGCGGACCTTCTGATTCGATCGCACGACGGAACCCTCGACGACCGCATCCACGTTCAAGTCCCGTGCGATCTCTGCAACCGATTTTCCCGATCCCTTATATGCCATCACCGAGGTTCTTGAGATCACCCGCAATGGGGCGATCTGCGCTACCGCGCTGATCAACTCCTCCGTCATGCCGTCCGAAAAGTATTCCTGCCCCGGATCGCCCGAGAGGTTCTGGAGGGGCAATACGGCCAGCGATTCTATCTCCGTCGAGTTTTGCAGACGGAAATGATTTCCAACCTGGACAAGCGGCTCGATTGGCGCGATGAATCGATAGCCGCGTTGCGGCAGTGTCTCAATGTAACGCGGCTTTTCGGCACTATCCTTCAGCGCGGAACGCAGTTTGTTGATGGCCTTGTTGAGCCCGCGTTCGAAGTCGACAAAGGTATTTCGCGGCCAGAGCCTCCGGCTGAGTTCCTCGCGTGAGACCGGTTCGCCGGGACGTTCGAGCAGCATGACCAGTGCCTGAAAAGGCTGCTCCTGCAGCTCAATCCTGTGCCCTCGCCGGAGCACTTCGCCGGAACGCATGTCCACCTCGAAGATTCCAAAACGAATCCGATGAGGCGGAGACAGGCTCATGGCGAGGTCATGCTATGTCCCGTTGTTCACTGTTGCATAGATACCCTGCCGCGTCCTTTGTAATCAACTGAATTTTGGCCATTTATCCGGGCAGCCGTTCGGAATACAGCGAGAACATCGCGGCCATTTAGATCCATCCGGTCGGCCCCTATATTCGCTTCGACCTGGGAGGGTCTCGCATGAATCGCAAACTATTTTCCAGACTTCCAGTCATGGCGGTCGCCACGATCGCCACAGGCGCATTTCTGCTGGGCCATGCCACAGCATGGGCGGATGGCGACGACGGGCCTGAAACCTGCTCGAACCGTACACTTCATGGCAAATACGGCGCGTTGATTCAGGGCACGATTGCGTTGCCCGGAGGTTCGTTGGTCAACGGAATGGGCTTGCCGATTCGGGGGCTATCACTGGCGGAATTCGACGGCGACGGCCATCTGACGCAGGTGGACCACGTGGTCGACAATGGCGTTCCGCCAACGGTTGAATGGGCACCCGGCACCGGCATTTACCAGGTCAACCCCGATTGCACGGGATCGGCAGAAATCAACTCCTCCTCGAGTCCCTTTCCGATTAAGCTTCACTTCGTGATCGTCAACCACGGCAGAGAGATTGATCAGGTAGTGGACGCCAATGCGGTAACGGCAGTTGCGAGAAAGCTCGAATAGCCCAAGGTGCGGCCGATTTATTGCCGGGATACCGCTCCATGCGTGCCCCGGCAATACTCCCCCTTTTGCTCGCTCGCGAAGAGCGCTATTGCCCTGACCGGGGCGGGTACTGCACCATGACAATCGATGACTCCACCGTTTGCGCTGCGATGCCTCGTTGTTCTGCTCGCCATCATCCCCTGCCATGCACAGGAACCATTGGCTCCGCCGCTGTCCTATGAGTGCCACCGCACCAGAACACCCATTCGCATCGACGGCAAGCTGGATGATGCGGCATGGAAGAAGGCCCCGTGGAGTTCCGACTTTGTGGACATTGAAGGCGCAGCAAAGCCGAAGCCGCGGTATCGTACGCGGGTAAAGATGCTGTGGGATGACAAGTATCTGTACATTGCGGCGGAGCTGGAGGAGCCGAACGTCACCGGCACGCTGACGAAGCACGATTCGGTGATCTTCAAGGACAACGATTTTGAGATGTTCTTCAAGCCGCTGCCGGAGACGGAGAGCTACTACGAGTTCGAGATCAACGCTCTGAATACCGGCTGGGACCTCTTCCTACCGAAGCCGTACAGCGAGGGCGGCAAGGCGGACAATAGCTGGGACATCCAGGGGCTAAAGACCGCGGTCGCCATTCAGGGGACGCTGAACCATCCCGGCGATACCGATCACGGGTGGACAGTGGAGATCGCACTTCCGCTGAGCGCATTCGAGACGCGGCAGCATATTCCGTCGCCCTCGCCGGGCACGACATGGCGTGCCAACTTCAGTCGTGTGGAGTGGACGCTGGGGAATCCCAAGGAAGACAACTGGGTGTGGTCGCCACAGGGCGTGATCAACATGCACGTGCCGGAGAAGTGGGGCTATCTGCACTTTCGCTGATCTCCACTAAGGCCTTAAACTGCCAGCTTCTCAGTTTGCGTGGTATTCTCCTGTGGTATTGCCACATGAGTGAGGCGGAGACCCGCGTCTTTCCGGAGTGAGCATATGCACCTTCGAATCTTTATTGCCGTGTCGTTCCTCTGTGTTGCGGCTGGCCTCTCATCTGCTCAATCCATCTATTTCTCGCATCCGCGCACAACGCCGCAACGTGCTCCACTGACGGTCGCCGGGCAGAAGAATGTTGATTTTGTCCTGGACTGGTGGAGAGAAGTCGTCGAAGCTCGCCACACCGAACTTGCAGCCAACTATGCGGCCGAGGATTTCATTCAGCACAATCCCAATATTCCTACTGGTCGAGCTCCTCTTGTGGCGTTCTTCAATAGCCTCGGACCTGCGATTGAACCCATTCCGGCAGAACTGAAGCATCCGCCAGTTGTGCTCGGCGCAAAAGACGATTTCGTATGGCTGGTCTTTGAGCAGGAAGGCAAAGACCCGCACGATAATTCGAAAACACTCCATGAGAACAGCTTTGATCTGCTTCGAGTGCAAAACGGCAAAGTGCAGGAGCACTGGGATTCCGCAAGAAAGCAACCGGGCTCGCCCGTGTTCGTTCCCTCTACAGCCCCGGCGGCTTCTTCATGGCTCACCAGCAGGCCCACCGCAGACGAGCAACACAATCTGGAGTTGGCTACGCGCCTGCTCAAGGATGTCTACCAATATGGGCACATCGAGTTAATGGACAGCATCCTGGCACCTGATTTCATCAATCATAATTTGACTGTTCCGGCGGGCCGCGAAGGGCTCAAACAATTCCTCAGTCATCGCCCCGGATTGGTCCCGCAGAAGATCCAACCGGAGTGGAAGCAGGCACCCGTGCTTGCCTTCGCGAATGGTCCGTATGTATTCATAATGTCGGAAAAGCAATATCCCGATCCTGCGGATGCCAAACGCCAGTACACCCGCAACTCCTTCGAGGTGCTGCGCATTCGAGACGGCTCCATCGTCGAGGACTGGAGCTAGCTGCTCCGGCCATTCGGCGATGCTGTCTCCGGCTGGATACTTCTGAGCCAGGCGACGATCTGCCAGCGCTGATCTTCCGGCAACTTGCTCCACGCAGGCATGCCGCGGAACGGTTGCCCGTGCGTAAGCAGCCAGTAGAGATCGCCATCTGTTGCAGAAGCCAGCCGCGCGGAGTAGACAGGGGGACGGCTGCCGCGTCCTTTTCCATCGGCTCCATGGCATTTTGCGCAGTTGTCCTGATACAGGGCGGACCCCGCCCGGATTGCCTCTGGATGCACGGCGACTGGATTTCTCATCGCGTGATCGGCGGCGGGAACCCTCCTTAACCATGCACCGCTGGATGCAGCCAAAAGCATCGTCGCCGGTATAAAGAGAAGAGCCCAGATCCGATTTGCAATCCGCATCCCGATAAGGCGCCCATCCATTCGCCACTTCTATTTGTAATTCAATCCTCTGCGTGAGCTCCTTCCGCATCGTGCGGGGTTCGTGCGTCATCCTTAGTGGCATGGGCACGACGATAAATATGGCAGTCGAAAATCCGATCTGGCAGGCGGCAACGACCAGGCAGAAGGAGTTCGCCTACGGCAAATCACAGGTGCGGCGATTCGCCGTGGATGTGCTGCCATTTGCCGGTTTGCAGGACCACTCCGCCGAAGCGATAGCCGCGTTGACCGAGATGGTGACGCCGGGCGAGCGGGTGTGGCTGTTCGAGGAACCGCCGGCGCTGCATGCGGCGGAGTGGCGCGAGGTGCGGCGGATTCCCGGCTATCAGATGCTGTGCGAGAGGCTAATCCCGGAGCGCGGCCAAGGCATGGGCGTCGAGTCCGTGATGCTGGACCCAAAGGCGGACGCAGCAGAGATGGTGGCGCTCAAGGCAATCGCATTCCCCGGCTTCTTCGGCCCGCGTACTCCGGAGCTGGGACGATATCGCGGGATCCGCGTGAAGGGTGAGCTGGTAGCAATGGCGGGTGAACGGCTGGCGGTTCCGGGATATCGCGAGGTGAGCGCCATCTGCACGCATCCGGCGCACCTGGGCCATGGATATGCGCAGCGGCTGACGCGAGAGGCGACCGCCGCGATTCTGGAGGACGGCGACCTTCCATTCCTGCATGTGGCGGGCGAGAACGGCGCGGCTCTTCATATTTACGAGCAGCTTGGGTATGTGCGCTCCGCCGATGCGCTGTTCGTGGAATTGGAACGATTGGGGTAATTGACGGCAAAGGCCGCTGATCGAGGATCACCGGCCTTTGGACTCCGTGCCTAAACCGAAACGGTCTGTGCGGCGACTGCCGTTACTTTGAACCGCTTCATCGTGACGGCGAGGGTGCGCTCGATCTTCTTGAGCTCGCTGCGCTCTTCCGGCAGCACGAATGTATGTGCGGTACCGGAGCGCGAGGCGCGGCCGGTGCGACCAACGCGATGCACGAAGTCCTCCGCCTCCTTGGGTAGATCGTAGTTGACGACGTGCGCGACGTGCGGCACATCGATGCCGCGCGCGGCCACGTCGGTGGCGACGAGCACGCGGTTGGCGCCGTCCGCAAAGCTCTTCAGCGCGGCAACGCGCTGCGCCTGCGTGCGGTCGCCATGGATGCGAGCCGTGGCATGGCCGACGCGAGTGAGCCGCTTTGCAAGCCTGTCCGCGCCGTGTTTGGTGCGAGTGAAGACGAGGAAGCTGCCGTCGTGCTGACTGAGCAAGTGCTCCAGCAGCTCGGGCTTCTTATCTTTCTGCACCTCGAAAAGCTGCAGCGCGACGTTGTCGGCGGGCTTCAGCTCGGTGGAGATGTCGATGCGCGACGGATCTTTCAGGTATTCGCGGACGACTTCGCGCATTTCGGTATTCAGCGTGGCGGAGTAGCAGAGCGTCTGCCGGTCTTTACGCAGCTTCGCCACGATGCGGCGTATCGAAGGCTTGAAGCCCATGTCGAGCATGCGGTCGCATTCGTCGAGGACGAGCACTTCAACTTCTTCGAGACGGATGAGTTTGCGATCGAGAAAGTCTTCGAGTCGTCCCGGCGTGGCAACCACGAGACGCACGCCGCGGCGGAGCGCCTCAAGCTGCGGGCCTTCGGCCAGGCCGCCGACGATAAGCGCGGCACGGATACGGCCTTCCGGCATCAACTGGCGGTAGACCTTTTCCACCTGCATGGCGAGCTCGCGTGTGGGCAGCAGGACGAGTGCCGTGATGTTTTTTGACTGCGGCTCTTTCTGCAGGCGTTCAATGATGGGAATCATGAAGCTGAGCGTCTTGCCGGTGCCGGTCTGCGCGGTGGCGAGGACATCGCGGCCTTCGAGGGCCGGAGGAATGGCGCCCGCCTGCACGGGCGTTGGTGTAACAAAGTTCGCCGCGGCCAGGCGCTTCCGCACTTGGGGCGAAAGAGGCATTTCAGAGAATAGTTTCAATTTAGCTTTCTAGCGCATCGCCGGATACACGAGTAGCGTGTCCGCGATGCGTGACATGCGCAGCCTGCCTGTCTGGTCGCGTGTCGTTCGCCTGAGATATGCAGGACGAGCGAGCAGATGCCGGCGCGCCTTCTAATCAATGTGCGTAAGGGAAAAACGGCGGGACTTTTAAGGTCACTTGGGCAGGCATTGTTTTGCCGGCCTCCGCTCTTGCCGAACGATCCTGATCGCCGAGAGCTATTCGCTTCGACTCCACCCACGCGACACGCTGTAGATGGTAACGCTTCAAGTTCGGGGCTATGGCGACTCATCGGAGCGCCGCAGGCCAGCATACTGGCCGCATTCGGGATGCTGTGTGCATCACCCTTGGGAAGCGTTATTGGCAGTATAGCATTTCACCGAGATCGCAAGATCGGGACTGCAACTTCGGGATGAGCTATTTGGGATGACTACTTTTGCTGAAGCAATGGAACACGCATTTGCTCTGCTGGCGCCGAGTGCGACGGCGCGGCGCGATGCCGAGCTGCTCTTGATGCGTGTGGCCGGGGTAAGCCGCGCCGATCTGCTCGCCCACCCGGAACGCGAGCTGACCGAACGCCAGAGCCATCACTACGAGGCCGCCATTGCACGTCGCGTGCTCCATGAGCCTGTGCAGCACATCATTGGCAAGCAGGAGTTCTACGGCAGAGAGTTCATCGTGAACAGGCTGGTGCTGATTCCGCGGCCGGAGACGGAGCACCTGGTAGAGACCGTGTTGGGCATTGATCCGGCACGGGATCGCATTCTGGACGTCGGCACCGGCTCGGGGATACTGGCGATCACGCTGGCGCTGGAGCTTCCATCCGCCACCGTGACGGCGACGGATATTTCGACCGCAGCGCTTACAGTAGCGCAGAAGAATGCGGAGCAGCTTGGCGCGGCGGAGCGGATCCGCTTTATGGCGTCGGATCTGTTTGCCGCGCTCGGGGAGGAACGCTTCGATTGCATCGTTTCGAATCCGCCCTATGTGGCGAAGGGAGAGGCGCTGGAGCCACAGGTGCGCGACTTTGAACCCGCGACGGCGCTCTTTGCCGGTGATGATGGGCTGGCGATTTACCGGCGGCTGATTCCAGAGGCTGCGGACCATCTGGAAGCTGGAGGACACCTGCTGCTGGAGATCGGTGAGGGGCAGCGGGAGGCTGTCGAGTTCCTGCTCAAGCAATGCGGCTATGAGGAGATTCGCTTTGGGAGTGATTTGCAGCGGATTTCGCGCGTTGCCCGGGCACGAAAGCCGGTAGCGTAAAATAGAAGCACACTCGCCGATTGGATCAAGCGCACTTCCAGCGACATCTGCTCAGCGCCTCACGCAACAAAGCATTTCGCTGATACGCCTGGTTTGCGGCGCCTGTCATAAAGATGGGGTACGCATCGTCTCACGGAGCGAAATGACTGCAGGCCGAGGAGGCCCACCTTGCGTTCTACACTCGTTTATTCTGCCAGTAAAGAGATTCCCAATCGCTTTCAACTCTGCCAGACCACCAGCAAGGCTGCGCGCGTGCTGCATGTAGACAATACCCCTACGGGCAGCACAATCAATCAGGCACTCGAGAACATCGCCCATCCAGCGCCCCAGGCGGAAGAGCCGACTCCATCGCTGTAAAGCGATGTGGGGTGAGAAGCGCATCCGCTTGCCCAATTTATTTCTATAGAGCAGAACAACAACTGCTATGGGTTGTTGCGCCTGCCTCGCTGCCACTTCCAGTGCTTCCAGAACCACAGGCGATCTGACGCGCCCTGGCACATACTACTTCCGACGCATCTTTCGAAACTTCCGCATCAGAGCGCAAAGGCCAATGCGATGTGTTCCCGCACATCTTTAGGCTCGGCCTTCTCTATCTATCTACTCTAAGGAACTCGCGAAACTGATCGCCGGAACTTAGCCTCAATCTAAGCAGCAGCGTTCGGGTCTTGGATCAGAAATACAAAAGGGGCCGCCGAAGCAGCCCTCTTACGTCGCACACATTTCTTATCGCGCGCCCACGGGCTGAGCCGGCGCCTCGCGTCCGACCACCTCGAACTTCAAGCGGTTGTTGAGCGGGTCGGCTTCCACCTTTACGTGGTCGCCGTGCAGGACTTCGCCATCGAGTATTTTGATGGCGAGCGGGTCCTGAATCAGACGCTGGATCGCGCGCTTGAGCGGTCTTGCGCCGTATGCACGGTCGTAGCCGGTCATCAGCAACTGATGGCGCGCGCCATCGGTCAGGTCGAGCGTGACCTTGCGATCCGCCAGCAGCTTCTTCAGGTCGTTCAGCCGCAGGTCGACAATGTGCGTCAACTGCTCCTCGCCGAGCGGGCGGAAGATGACGATGTCGTCCACACGGTTGAGGAACTCCGGACGGAAGCTTGCTTTCAGCACATCCATCACCTGCTCGCGCGCGCGATCGAATGCCGCTTCATCGCTTAACGCTTCGGCATTCAGCACCTGCGCGCCCAGGTTCGAGGTCATGATGAGCACAGTGTTCTTGAAGTCCACGGTGCGGCCCTTCGAATCTGTCAGGCGTCCGTCGTCGAGCACCTGCAGCAGGATGTTGAAGACATCTGGGTGCGCCTTTTCAATCTCATCAAAGAGCACGACAGCATACGGGCGGCGGCGGATGGCCTCGGTGAGTTGGCCGCCTTCGTCGAAGCCAATGTAGCCGGGAGGCGCGCCAATCAAACGAGCAACGGCATGCTTCTCCATGTACTCGCTCATATCGATGCGGATCATGGCCTGCTCGTCATCGAAGAGGAACTCGGCGAGCGCGCGTGCCGTTTCGGTCTTGCCGACTCCGGTCGGTCCTAGAAAGATGAAGCTGCCGATGGGCCGCTTGGGATCGCTGAGGCCCGCACGTGAGCGACGGATCGCGTTGGCCACCGTTTCCAGCGCCAGGTCCTGACCAATCACCCGGTCGCGGAGCCGGGTCTCCATCTGCACCAGCTTCGATACCTCGCCTTCGAGCATCTTCGAGACCGGAATGCCGGTCCACTTGCTCACAATCGCAGCCACATCCTCTTCGTCTACTTCTTCCTTGAGCATGCGCTTGCGCGTGCCGGATTTCGCGGCCGAGGTTTCGGCGTCCTGCTCGGCATTCAGCTTGCGCAGCTCGGCTTCCGCCTTCGGTAGCTCGCCATACTGAATCGCGGCACTGCGCTCCAGATTGCCTTTGCGGGTCTGCTCTTCCATTTCGAATCGCAGGTTCTCGATGTGCTCTTTCAGCTCGCTGACGCGGGTGATGGCCTCACGCTCCTTCTGCCAGCGCGCGCGCAGGCCAGTGGAGCGTTCCTTGATGGCCGCCAGCTCACGCTCGACTGCTTCCCGGCGTTCCTTCGAGTTGGGATCGGTTTCCCGCTTGAGGGCAGCCTTCTCTATTTCGAGCGAAGTCGCCTCGCGCTCCAGCGCATCGATCTCCTCAGGCACGGAGCCGATCTGAATCGCGAGTGCAGCCGCCGCCTCATCAACGAGATCGATCGCCTTGTCAGGAAGGAACCGGTCTGATATGTAACGATGACTGAGCGTGGCGGCGGCAACGATTGCCGAGTCCTTGATGCGAACCTTGTGGTGCGCCTCATAGCGTTCCTTCAGGCCACGCAGGATGGCGATTGTGTCCTCGACGTTCGGCTCCCCGACATAGACGATCTGGAAGCGCCGCTCAAGCGCGGCATCCTTCTCGATGTACTTGCGGTACTCATTCAGCGTAGTTGCGCCGATAGCCCGCAGCTCGCCGCGCGCGAGTGCCGGCTTGAGCATGTTGCTCGCGTCGATAGCGCCTTCCGCAGCGCCGGCGCCAACCAGCGTATGCAGCTCGTCGATGAACAGGATGATTTGTCCGTTGGATTCTTCGATCTCCTTAAGGACGGCCTTGAGACGATCTTCAAATTCACCGCGGTACTTCGCCCCGGCGAGCATCGAGCCGAGGTCGAGCGAGATAACGCGCTTGTCGCGCAACACCTCCGGCACATCGCCGGAGATGATGCGGCGTGCGAGGCCTTCGACGATGGCGGTCTTGCCCACTCCGGGCTCGCCGATGAGCACCGGGTTGTTTTTGGTGCGGCGGCTCAGGACTTGGATGACGCGGCGAATCTCTTCGTCGCGGCCGATGACAGGATCGAGCTTGCCGCGACGGGCGAGATTGGTGAGGTCCTTGGCGAACTTCTCCAGCGCCTGGAACTTCGCCTCGGGGTTCTGGTCGGTGACGCGCTGATTGCCGCGGATACTGGTAAGCGCCTGCAGCACGGAATCATGCGTTGCGCCAAAGCTGGCCAGCAGATCGCGCGCAGGATCGTTCTTCTGCTCGGTGAGTGCGAGCAGGAGGTGTTCCGTCGAAATGTATTCGTCCTTGAAATCGGCGGCTTCCTTGAAGGCACGTTCGAGGACTTTCTGCATGGCCGAGGAAAGACCGGGCTGCGAGCTTGCGCCGCCTACCTTGGGAAGCTTGTTCAGCGCGTCATTGGCGCGCGAGAGCAACTGTTCGGTGGGCACACCGACCTTCTGCAGCACAGGCACGATGATGCCCTCGTGGTCCTCGAGGAGCGCCGCGAGCATGTGCATCGGCGTGAGCTCGGGATTGCCGTGCTCGAGCGCAAGATTGGAGGCGGCCTGCAGGGCCTCCTGCGACTTCACGGTAAGTTTGTCGGCACGAATTGCCATAGTGTCACCAGCTTCTGAAGAGATTCACCACAGCGGTCCGTCTTTTATTGTGAACCTCTGCGGCTTGATACAAAACGGCGGGAGCGATCCAGGTCCGGATGCTCCCGCGGGTGCTGCGACGGCCTCTGGTTTCGCTCAGGCCGTCTTCTTTTCGCCTTCCACCTGCCTGGGGCCACCTACCGAGCCGACACCGATCTTGATCTGGCGGGGCTTGGCTTCGGCCTTCTTGGCCAGCTCGATCTGGAGCACGCCGGCATCGCAGGTGGCTTTGATGTTCTCCGCATCTACGGTAGTAGGGAGCGTAAAGGTGCGAGCGAAGGTGCCGTAGCGGTGCTCGACGCGATGGAAGTTCTCCTGCTTCTCCTCGCTTGAGAACTTGCGTTCCCCGCGAACGGTAAGATTGCGGCCTTCCACCTGGATGTCCAGGTCTTCCTGCTTGACGCCGGGGACTTCGAGCTTGAGAACCAGCTTATGGTCGTCCTCGTAGATATCGACGGGCGGCGCAAAGCTGGCGGCGGACAACGCCTCGGTGTCGTTCTGGCCACGGCTGTAGTCCTGGAAGAGGGAGTTCAGACGGTTCTGCAGAGTAGCGACTTCACGAAGGGGATCCCAACGAACGATAGCCATGTCACATCTCCTTGTAATGGGCGAGATTTTGGCCGGGGCTCTTGCTTGCCGGCCTGCAGTTCTATAGACGCGAAGTATACATTATTGGTTGCATATTTTGTGAGTGTACTTCACTCATACTGTGGTGGAGGTGTAAGTATTTGATTATTCTAGTGCTTGGCTGCATCCTATCGATGCGAAGCGGGGAGGATTTCCATGAAGATCGTGCTCTATGGGGCTACCGGGAAGGCCGGGTCGCGCATTCTGACGGAATTGCTGAACCGAGGACATGAGGTGGTAGCGGTGACGCGCCACCCGGAAAAGCTGGCACCCAAGTCCAGTTTGACGATCCACAAGGGGGATCTCTCGGACACCGCGACGATTGCGGAGGCGATTGGAGGCGCGACAGCAGTGGTGAGCGCCTACGGGCCGACTCCGGATAAGCCGGAGCAACTGGTGGCAGTGACCAAACGGCAGATTGCTGCCGTGCAACAGGTAAGCCAGCAGGCCAGTTCTCCGGAGCATGCGCCGCGCCTCATTGTTGTGGGCGGCGCTGGGAGCCTGGAGGTTTCGCCCGGAAAGACACTCGTGAGCACACCGGGATTTCCGGCGGCATGGAAGCCGATCGCGCTGGCCCATGAAAAGGCGCTGGAGTTGCTGCGACAGTCCTCGATTGACTGGACGTATCTAAGCCCTTCGGCATATCTGGAATCTGGGCAGCGCACGGGCAAGTTCCGGCTGGGTCAGGATGAGCTGTTGACTGCGGAGAACGGGAAGAGCTCGATCTCGATGGAAGACTATGCCGTCGCGCTGGTGGATGAGCTGGAACAGCCGCAGCGGCGACGGCAGCGGTTCACGGTGGGGTACTAGCCGTACGGGCATATGCGCTTGCGGCGCGAGCCGCGGGGTTCGCTCCATTGGTCGCTCACGTGGGGCGACTTGCGCCTGCAACTAGAAGCAGGTATTTCGCTTGGACACGAGGAGGTCACGGCACCCCCTGTTTGTCGTACTATGCGGGCTGGGATGGCTGATGCAACGATGAAGGTTTTGGTAATTGGCGCTGGCGGGCGTGAGCATGCGATTGCGTGGGCGCTGGCAAAGTCGCCGCGCGTAAGCAAAGTGGTGTGCGCTCCGGGCAACGCGGGCATCGCGCAGGTGGCGCGTTGCGTGCCGGTGGACGTCGGCGACCTGCATGCGATGGTGACGCTGGTCGCGAAGGAGCAGCCGGACCTGGTCGTGATCGGATCGGAGCTGCCTCTGTCTCTGGGCCTCACGGACGAACTGCTGCGCCGCGGAGTGCGCGTCTTTGGGCCGACAAAGGCTGCCGCGGCGCTGGAGACGAGCAAGGGCTTTGCCAAACGCTTTCTCCAGCGGCACAATCTGCCGACTGCGGCTTACGCGGTGATTGCGGAGGCGAGCGAGGCTGAGGATGCTCTGGCACATTTCCACTTCCCTGTCGTGGTGAAAGCGGACGGCCTTGCTGCGGGCAAGGGCGTGGTGATCTGCAAGACAAAGGACGAGGCGCACGCGGCGATCGCCGGGCTGTTCTCTGGGCAACTGCTGGGCACCCCGGAGCACTCGGTGCTGATCGAGGAGTTCCTGGAGGGAGAGGAGCTTTCCTTCCTGGTGATCTCTGATGGAAAGCATGCCGCGCCGCTGGCGCCTGCGCAGGACCATAAGCGCATCGGAGAAGGCGACACTGGACCGAATACAGGCGGGATGGGCGTGTACTCGACCGACGCGATGCTTTCGCGGGAGATGCGCAACTGGATCATGCATCACATCGTGCAGCCGACGCTCGACGGGATGCGGGCGGAAGATGCGCCATATGTGGGCGTGCTCTATTGCGGGCTGATGATGACGGCACGCGGCCCGATGGTGCTGGAGTTCAATGCGCGCTTTGGTGATCCGGAGACCCAGGCGATCGTGGTACGGCTGGATTCAGACCTGCTGGAAGCAATGGAAGCCGCGGTGGAAGGGCGGCTCTCCGAAACGGAGCTCAAGTGGAAGCCCGGCGCTTCGGCATGCGTGATTGCCAGCTCGGCGGGCTATCCGGGACATTATCAGAAAGGGCTCCCGATTTCAGGCCTGGAGCGCGCGCCCCTGATCCACGATGTCATGATCTTCCACTCAGGAACCGCGGAGAAGAACGGACAGATTGTGACCGCAGGCGGCCGCGTGCTGGCCGTAACGGCAGTTGCTCCGGATCTGGAGTGGGCGCTGGCGAAGGCGTATGAGGCGCTGGGGATGATCCATTTTGATGGCATCTATTTCCGGCATGACATTGGTTATCGGGCTCTCAAGGAAGCGAAGTCGGGCGCACGCCCCTGATCACTTCGCGACCGCGCAGTATTGTTTGCCGATATAGCCTGCTATCGGCGGCTGCTCAAGATAGACGAGCCGCCCGTTGAAGTCCCGCGCCGCCGTGTTGGTGAATTGAATATCAACAATCTGTACCGAACCCAGAGCGCAACGAACGATCCGCTCGGACAGGCAGTGCATCTGCATGTCGCCGGAGCTGCGTCTTAACGCCACGCGTATGCGCGAGCGCAGATGGATGATGTGGCGAAGGCGCGTCATGCGGGATGAGAGATCCGGCGCGGCGAAGGAATCCTGCACGCCGAAGACGAGCACTCCACCGGGCGCAAGCAGCCGCACGAACTCCCGCAGATAGCTTACGGCGAGCTGCCGTGGCACGTGCTGCAAAACGATATTGCTGTAGATGAAGTGGAAGCTTGCGTTTTCAAAAGGCAGACGCACGGCAGAGCTGGCGAGGTAACGGCAGTTCGGATACTGGTTCAGAGATTCGGCCTGCCGGATCATGTGCTCTGAGATATCCACGCCGGCACATGAAGAGAAGCGGCGCGCCAGCGCCTGGGTGAGGCGGCCGACGCCACATCCGAAATCGAGTGCGACGCCGCTGGTATCGGGAGCATGGCCGATCTTCGCCAGGTGGTTCAGGACTGTCTCGATCTCTGCATCGCCGGTGGCCATGAATTCAGCGAGATTCCAGCGGCCGCCGGTCCTGTTGTCATCAGTCAGGATGGCGCTTAGCGCATCGCGCTCGGCGAGACCTTCCCAGGTGTTTTTCAACTTGTCGAGACTGGTCACGAAAATCGCCGTTTCGGCGCGAATTGTAACGCAATACGAAACGCCGGGCATGCGCCCGGCGTTCTCTCGCTCGTAGAAGAGCACCAGCGCCTAGCTGGGCTGGATCGGTTCGTTCTTCGGCTGCGTCGGCGCAGCGTCCTGCTTGGCTGTGGGCTCCGGGCCCCCCTTGATACCGTCCTTAAAGCCTTTAAGCCCCTCGCCCAGGCCTTTGCCGAGCTCCGGCAGCTTGCGCGGTCCAAAGACCAGCAGCGCGACGATCAGAACGAGGATGAGATGTGTCGGTGTCAGTAGCTCGCCCATAATGGGATGTCCTTCCAGTTAGCCCCTTTATTGTCGCATAGCAATCAGGGCACCTGCTCGTCCTATGGTACGCCTCCGAAGGGAACGACGGATGCTGGAACGGCAGCAATTCTAACCCGCTGCTCTTAAAGGTTTAGACGGCTGAATCCGTCCGGGGTGAGGATGCGGCAAAGCGCTGCTCGACCAAAGAATAGAAGCTGCTGAGGCTCTCCGCCGCGCCAAGTGTAAGACGGCGATAGACCTTGATGGTAGGCCAGAGGCGGGAGCCTGCGATCTCCAGCGTGGGGATGACGGAACCGGCTTCGCTCGCCTGTTCACGAGTGCCGGGATAAGGGGCGAGCAGCCAGACGCCGTTCCATCGACGACGAAGAACCTCGCCAAAATAGCTGCCCCAGAGACGCGACTGGAAATCGAGATCGACGGCGGCTTGCCCATCGAGCAGACGTTCCAGCGGGTCGACCGAGCCGGGGCTGTAGTCGAGGAAGACCCGATGCTGGCGACGCGCGACACCGACGGCCTCGGCTGCATGAGCGCGGATCAACTCGTCGATCGAGGTGAAGTGGAGGGCATCGAGTCTGGCTTTGCTGTCGAACATCGCGGTTCTGTCAGAGTACAGTGTCCAGCGGCTCGCGCTCGCGTCGCGGCGCGGAAGGCATGTATCCTGCAATGCAGTACCTCACTCGATCACGCTCAAGTCATTTGGGAGGCAGTCCGTTTTGTTCAAGTCTTTTCGTATGTGCAGGAGCGCCGTTCTCCTGCTTGGCGGCACGATGCTGGCCGCCACGGGTTTTGCCCAGACCACTCCCCCGAACAATCCACAGACCAGCGGCTCCCGTCCGCAGAAGCTTCCACCCCTGCCGACCATCGACGTGAACGTGAACCAGAACCAGACGCTCTCGGCGGTACGTTACGACAACAAATGGGAGCTCTACGGCGGCGCTGGATTTTCGCACTTCAAGGCGGGACCGCAGCTCGCGGAAGGCGCCAACCTGGGCGGATTTGATGTCCAGGGGATCTATTGGGTGACGTCGCGGCTGGGCGCAACCGGCAATCTGCGCGGCTATTACGGTACTCAGGGCGTGAGCCCAAACAAGTATGGGGTGAACGGGCCATTCGTGTTCGAGCATCTGTTTCTGGGCGGCGCGACCTACCGGCTGCTTGCAGGCGAACACGCCGCGCTGAATGCTCATGCGATGGTAGGTGGCGGTGATGGCAGATTCAGCCATGCCCTGGGGCATGATCCGAACAATCCTGGGTACACAGTGCAACCCCGCGACGTTGGGCTGTACAACGACGGGCTGGGGCTGGCGATGGCAATCGGAGGGTCGCTTGACCTGAACCGCTCACCACGCCTGGCGCTGCGCATTTCGCCGGACTGGATTATGACCCGCTATGGCGGCCACAGTACGCCGACGAATGTGCCCTCTCCGTTTGTGACACGCAGCCAGAACGAGTTCGCAATCTCGGTTGGCATCCTGTACCGCTTCAAGATGGGCAAGGGACCGCGGTTCAAGTAAGCACGGCCGGACAGTGGCTTCTCCGCTTTTGGTTTGGTCACATTACTGTCCACCCCTTCCCCCTTGCGGCGCGGCGGAGCAGAGCAGAAGTGCTTTTATTGCAGTGGTTTACCGGGCGTGCGGATACGTAAAAATGTCCAAACAAAGGACTTACTCGTAAATATGTCCAGGTACTGAACTTACGAACGGACACAACCGCTCATAGAGGCTGATCGGCGGGGTCTTCGCTTCTCCCCAACAGAAAAGCCACCTGCGCGGTGGCTTTTTCTTGATCTCTATAGTTCTTATTGTAACCAATGACGCGCAATTATCCGGCAACTTTCCTGTGAATTGCGACACGTTGGTAATTGGGGATCCAGGGCAACTCCGGTTATTGCTTTCATCTACGGAACCGTCACAGTAACGGATTTCTTCACCACGGTGCCATCGAATGCGCCGGAGAAGAACGATACCTTGTGAGTGCCGGCCGGAATGGAGAGGCTGACATCGGCGAATGCCTGATTGCCGATGGTGTGATACGTCTCGCTCTTCTTCCCGCCGTCCACCCAGACTTCCATCTTGCGAATGGGATAGAAGGATGTGGCGCTGAAAGAGAACCTGACCGGGCTGGCGGACGCTGCGCCCGGCGAGCAGACATGAATGCCAATGACTGGCGCCGCGCACGAGCTGACCGGTTTGGAGCCGGTGTTGAGCATGAGGTCGGCGCTATACGGATGCGTGTTCGCATAACTGGTCGCGAAGAGCGCGACGTCCGGCTTCCCATCGTGGTTGTAGTCGCCGCCGAGAATGTCCTCGAACGGCTGCCAGTCGCGCTGTTCCGAAAACGTGTCGACCGCAGTAAACGCGCCGAGCTGCCACGTATGCGACGGCGTCTGGAACACGGCGCGGAGGCCCGCCTGGTTGCTGGTGGGATCGGTGGAGAGGGCCGTAAATGCGATGTCCTTGTAGCCATTTCCATCGAAATCAGCGAGGATCGGTGGGAACTGGAACCACAAGCTGTGGCCGAGCGTAGTTGCGGAGATCACATGCTCAGTGAAGGTGCGGCCCGCATTGCTCTGGAAGTAACGCAGCGATTCATCAACGTCCGTGGCGACGAGGTCGGTGCGACCATCATCGTTCATATCCGCGGCAGAAAAGACGGGTTCGTCACCACGATTCACGAAGACCGTCTTCGGCGTGAAGGCGCCTTTGCCATTGCCATAAAGAACAATCAGGCTTGAACCGGACGGTCCACTGCTCCCACCCGTGTTGCTGGTCAAGATGCGTATTGCAACGTCAGCATGGCCGTCGCTGTCAAAGTCGCCTAGCAGAAGGTCGAAGGGCGGCGTGTAATCGAAATTTTCCGCGATACCGCCAAGAGATAGACCGGGCGCGACTGCGAAGTGATATGCCGAACCTTTGTCGGTGAATCCATTCCCGTTGTTAACCCACAAGCGGAGGCTGACGTTGGACGTGCTCGCGTTGTAATACAACAGCAGCAGATCAGCGCGCGCATCTCCGTTGACGTCTGTTGCGCGCCCGAGGACGGCCGCGCCGGCTTTAAGCCCGGGCAGGTACGGAGCGGCCTTCACGGTGAACTGGCCCGTCCCGTTGCCATAAGCAATGTAGAAGGGGTGCGTCAGGCTGCCGCCGCTGCCTGAGTCCGGATGGTAGTTAGGGCTCTGTGTGTACAAGAGGTAGTCGGCCTTGCCGTCGTTGTTGAAGTCGCCAGAGACGACGGCCCCGCCACTACTATTAGCTACCTTGTAGTTGCCCGCTCCCGTGGAGAGCATTTCCACAGTGGGATATTCGCCGTTTGTGACATCGGGGATGCCGTCGTTGTTGAAGTCCTGTTGCAACGCCGGCATACCGCTGTTGTTGAGACCGAACGAGTCGTTGAACGGAATGTACTTGGGGCTGAATGTGGTCTGCGCAGAGGTGAAGGATGTAAAGGCAGCCGCGGCGAGAAGGAAGGCGCTCGCGGCGAGGACCCGGGAGGTGGACATGGGGACGCTCTCCTGAGTGACGTTAGATTGAGAATGTCACTTGCGGAGTTGCCCTTTGCTCGTGGGGCCGACGATGTAAGAAATTGCTTTGGAGAAAGTAGCGTTCTCTCTGCGGCGGGACGCTACTTCGCGATATTTTTTCTAGATGAGTTCGAGTCCGGCGAAGAAGTAGCCGATCTCGAAGGCGGCAGTGTCTTCCGCATCGGAGCCGTGGATGGCGTTCTCTTCTATGGAATCGGCGAACTTTTTGCGGATGGTGCCCTCTTCGGCATTCGCCGGATTGGTGGCGCCCATCAGCTTGCGCAGATCGGCGATGGCATTCTGCTTCTCGAGCACAAGCGCGATGATGGAGCCGTTGGACATGAACGTTGTCAGCGAATCGAAGAACGGACGCTGCGCGTGGACCTGGTAGAAGCCCTCGGCCTGCGACTTGGAGAGAAAAAGCTTTTTGATAGCGACGATTTGGAAGCCGGCCTTGTCGAACTCGGCAAGAATGGCGCCGGCGTAGCCTTTGCGCATAGCGTCAGGCTTGATGATGCTGAAGGTGCGTTGCGATGACACAACTATCTCCTGAGTAGTTTTCAATTCGGATGAATTATCAGTGTAGCGTGAGAACCGCGCGACAGGCGCGGTCCGCACGCTTGCTTAACTAGGCTTTGCCGATCACGCGCGCGAGCGTTTCCCCAATTTCGGCTGGGGACTGCACAACGTGGATGCCCGCTTCCTTGAGCGCCTTCATCTTGTCAGCTGCGGTGCCCTGCCCGCCAGAGATGATGGCGCCGGCATGGCCCATGCGGCGGCCGGGAGGCGCCGTGATACCGGCAATGAAACTGATCACCGGCTTCTTCACATTTTTCTTTATGAAGTCCGCCGCTTTTTCTTCGGCAT
>DASVAI010000287.1:0-9939 GCA_036376445.1 Acidobacteriaceae bacterium | reverse complement strand
TCCATCGCGAGCCCGCGAATCGTCGAGCCCGCGTACTCGATGACGTAGCCGGTCGCGCCGTCCGTGCCGATGCGTCCGATGATCTCGAGAATGATGTCCTTAGAGGTCACTCCTTGGGGCAACTCGCCCTCCACGCTGATGCGGAAGGTCTTCGGCTTCGACTGCGGTAGCGTCTGCGTCGCCATCACGTGCTCGACCTCGGAGGTGCCGATGCCGAAGGCCAGCGCGCCAAAGGCGCCATGTGTCGAAGTGTGCGAGTCGCCGCAGACAATCGTCATGCCCGGCTTGGTCGCGCCCAACTCCGGTCCGATCATGTGCACAATGCCCTGGCTCGCATCCTGCACATCGAAGAACTCGATACCGAACTCCGCACAATTCGCGCGCAGCGCATTCACCTGCCGCGCCGCAATCTGGTCGGCAATCACCAGCCGGTCCTGCGCGCTTGTCGTCGGCACGTTGTGGTCTACGGTGGCGATGTGCCGCTCCGGCCGGCGCACCTCGCGTCCCGCCAGGCGCAGCCCGTCAAAGGCCTGCGGCGATGTGACCTCGTGCACCAGGTGCAGATCGATATAGAGGATGGTCGGTTCGCCCGCCGGCTCTGCGACGACATGCTGCTGCCAGACCTTCTCAAATAGTGTTTGCGGCTGAGACATCGATTCAGTTCCTTTTGCAACCAGTGCAGTTGCTTACACAGCGTGAAGAGACTGGTGGCGATCGAGCGTGTCGTTCAGAATGCCGTTGACGACGGCACCCATCTCCTGCGTGGAGGTGGCCGCCTGCCGCGCATCCCCAGCGCGCAGCAGATCGGCGCTGCGATATCCGCGCTCAAGCACGGTGCGGACCGCGGACTCCACAGCCTGCGCCTCCGCTTCCAGGTGCGCCGAATGCCGCAGTAGCATCGCCGCAGTCAGAATGGCGCCTAGTGGGTTCGCAATGCCCTTGCCGGCAATATCCGGCGCAGAGCCGTGCACCGGCTCATATAAATTGATCGCGCCCCCCACCGTCGCCGAGGGCAGCATGCCCAGCGAGCCCGTAATCACGCCGGACTCGTCCGACAAAATGTCCCCGAACAGATTCTCAGTCAGCACCACATCGAAGTTGCGCGGTGTATTCATCAGGTGCATCGCGCACGCATCCACATACTGGTGCTCCAGCGTCACGTCGGGATACTGCGCGGCAATCTCGGTCACGGTCGCGCGCCAGAGCTGCGATACCTCCAGCACATTCGCCTTGTCGACCGACGTGACCTTCTTCCGCCGCTTCGACGCCAGCTCAAACGCAACACGCGCCACGCGCACCACTTCGTCGCGCGTGTAGCGCATCGTGTTCCAGGCAGCATTCGATTCGCGCTGCCACGCGCGTGGCTGGCCGAAGTAAAGTCCGCCCAGCAACTCACGCACGAAGAGGATGTCGGCGCCGTCGATCACCTCCGGTCGGAGCGGCGAGTTCGCAGCCAGCGCGGGATAGGCAAACGCAGGCCGCAGATTGGCGAATCCGCCGAGTGCCTTGCGCAGTTGCAGCAGCCCGGCCTCGGGCCGGCGGTCCGGGGGCAGTGTATTGAATTCGTTGCCGCCCACCGCGCCCAGCAGCACCGCGTCACTTGCCAGTGCGGCGTCCAGAGTCTTCTGGGGCAGCGGCGTTCCCTCGGCGCGAATCGCAGCGCCGCCAATCAGCGCCTCCGTAATCAGGAAGTCGTGGCCGCCCACCTCCGCAACGCTCTCGAGGATTTTTAGCGCCTCGCGCGTCACTTCCGGCCCGATGCCGTCACCCGCAACAACTAATATCTTGAGCTTCATTCAGGAGTCTCCTACGCCTGTGCCATGGTGGCGGCCGCTGCGCTCACCTGCGTAGCCAGCGCGACCAGGTCTTGGTCATAAATGGCCTTCTTGCGATCGGCGAGTTCTACAAAGCGGTGATAGAAGTGCTCCATCTCCTGCGCATCCAGCTTGTGACCAAGCTCCTGCAGGCGATGCGCCAGCGCGTGCCTGCCCGAGTGTTTGCCCAGCACCATGCTGTTCGACGGAACACCCACCGAGGCCGGCGTCATGATCTCGTACGTCAGCGGATTCGCCAGCATCCCATGCTGATGAATGCCTGCCTCATGCGCAAAGGCATTCGCGCCCACCACCGCCTTGTTCGGCGCGGGGCGGAAGCTGATGCGCTCTCCCAGCATCTGGCTCGTTTTATAGAGGCGATCATTCCTGAGCGAGTTCGGGTGGGGATACCGATCGCGCCGCACCATCAACACCGCGGCAATCTCTTCCAACGCTGCATTGCCCGCGCGCTCGCCAATGCCGTTGATTGTGCATTCGATCTGGCGCACGCCGCCATCGATCGCGGCCAGGCTGTTCGCCACCGCCATGCCCAGGTCGTCATGACAGTGCGCGGAGAGCGTCACATTCTCGACCCCAGGAACGCGGCTACGAATCTCGCGGAACATCTGCGCGTAGTCGTTCGGAGTGGAATAGCCGACCGTGTCCGGCAGATTGATCGTCGTTGCACCGGCTTCGATCGTCACCGCAACCAGTTGCGCCAGAAACTCCATGTCGCTGCGGGTCGCGTCCTCTGCGGAAAACTCGACATCATCCACATAGCTGCGTGCTTGCCGCACCGCTGCCGCCGCTTGGTCGAGCGCCTGCTGGCGCGTCATCTTCAGCTTGACTTCGAGGTGCAGGTCCGAGCTGGCCAGAAACGTATGGATGCGAGCACGCTCCGCCAGGTCGAGCGAGTGCGCAGCCCGCTCCACGTCCAGCGATCGCGCGCGCGCGAGCGACGCTATCACCGGCCGTCGCACCGCCTGGCTCACCGCGCGGATGGCCTGGAAGTCGCCTTCCGAAGAAATCGCAAAGCCCGCTTCCAGAACGTCCACGCCAAGCTCGTCCAGGGCATGTGCCATCTCGATTTTTTCCGGAGTGGTCATGCTACAGCCCGGCGATTGCTCGCCGTCGCGCAAGGTTGTGTCAAAGAACACGATGCGGTCCTGCTGCGACTTCGCGCTTCCGTTCTGCGTCATAGGCATCCTCAACTGCATCATCCCTGAAGCGTGTCCATAAAGCAAAGTTATTGTTTTACTCGGGTTGATAAGATAAACTTATACTAACGGGAAGCAATATCTCGCCATCAGCAGCGCTTATGGACCTGCAGCAGCTTGAGACATTTCTCGCCGTCGTGGAAGAGCGCAGCTTCTCGCGCGCTGCCCAGCGCATGATGCGCACGCAGCCTGCGGTCAGCCAGGTCATCCGCAAGTTGGAGGAAGAGCTCGGTGAGCCGCTGTTTGAACGCGCGCTGCGCGATGGGTCGCTGACCGCCGCGGGCGAAGTGCTGCGTGACTATGCGCAGCGGCTGGTCGGACTGCGGGCCGAGGCGGCGAGCGCGGTCCGCGAGTTGAAGACGCTCGAACGCGGCCACCTGAATCTGGCAGCGAACGAATATACGACGCTCTACCTGCTGCCATTGCTGGACCGGTTCCGTCGCATCTCGCCCCATATTTCGCTTGGCGTGCAGCGCTCACTGGCCAGCCGCATTCCCGATGACCTGCTGGCCCGCCGCGCCGAACTCGGCGTATTGTCCTTCCGCCCCGATCCCGAGCAGTTCCGCTCCATCCTGGTTTATTCGGACGCAGTTGCATTCCTGGTTCATGCTCGCCATCCGCTGGCCGGCCGTCGCCGTGTGCATCTGCGTGAGCTGGGTGCACAGAATTTTGTCGCGCACAACGTGGCATCGCCCCTGCGCCGCCAGATCGTCACCACGTTCGCAGAACACAAGACGCCGCTCAACATTGGAGTAGAGCTCCCCAGTCTGGAAGCAGTGAAGCGCTTCGTCTCCATGGGCAATGGCGTGGCCTTCATGCCAGAGCTTGCGGCTGCGCGCGAAATCGAACGCGGCGAGTTGGTCAAGGTGCCGATTGCCGAGGTCAAGCTCGAGCGGCATTTGCGACTCGTGTATCGCCGCGCCGGTGCTCTGTCGCACTCCGCTGTTGCTTTTCTGCAGGCGGTGCGCGCATTCGCCACCGAGCAGGGCAGGCCCTTTCTCCATGTCCCTGAGTCCGATGCGGAGGCCTGAGTCAAAGGAAAGCTGGGCCGGGTACGCCACCACATGCGACCGGCAGGTACAATTGGGCAGAACGCCAGGATCATCCTGTAGTGATTTCCGCCCGTCCGGGGAGCCGGTGCCGAAGAGCGCTGCGCTCCACGCTTGAGGTTCAGGACCGAATGAAGAAGATTTCGTTGCTGTTTCTGCTGTTGCCAATGCTGGCAACGGCCAGCTTTGCGCAGGAAAGCCGCCAGGATGCAAGTGTTAGCGGCACTGTCGTGATCCCGCCATATGTGACCGGCCAGGGCGTTTATCAGTCCGGATGTTTCGCGCCTAGCATCGCCACCAGCGCTCCCGCATCGAAACCCATCGGCGGCGGCACCTGCTTCGGCCCCGGCGTGCTTGCCAGCTACCGCTACATGGTTACGCCGCGCAGCGCGCTCGAGGTGAACTACCAGTGGTCCCAGTACTACACCAACTTCATCGCGAACGTGAATAACGTAAACATCCACACGCGCATGCAGGAGTTCTCTGCGGCGTACGTGTTCAACTTCTCGTTCCGCAACTGGAATCCCTTCCTCGAAGCGGGGCCCGGCGCGTTTATCTTCTCGGCCCTGGACGACCGCGGGACCCAGCAATTCAATCCCAAGCGCACCACCAACATCGGCGCGCTCTACGGCGGCGGCATCGCCTATGAGCTCAGTCCCAGCTTCGACATCCGAGCGGAGTACCGCGGCATCGTAGTCAAGGCGCCCAACTTCGGCTTCGATAACTTCGACACCAAGCGCTACTACAACATCAATGCGCCGGCCATCGGCGTCGCCTATCACTTCTGATCCACGCACAGCCGATACAACAAAGGCCCGGTTCGCCGGGCCTTTCTCTTGCGCGCAACCGGAATCGTGCACGGCAACAAGAGCTTCGCATCACCATTCCTTCAAGACGGCAGCGACCAATTTCCTCGGTCCGCGCCTCAGCCACAACCGGGCAGGGAAGCCACTGTGCTCATAACCGGAAACAGGCAGAAGAAAGCCCCAGGCATGACCTGGGGCGTTGCTGACTGCGAGTGTGGAGCCCTAGAAGATGCGATACGAAGCGCCCACGGCGAACCCGTTCGGCGTCAGCCCATGAGGACGATTGATGAGCGGCGGAATCGGCGTCTCCGGAGGACCGACAAACCCTGGCCAGATCTGATATTCGTATTCGCCGCGCAGGTAGAATCGCGACGTGAGACGGTAATCGAGACCGCCACCGAGCGCGATATCGAAGTAGGTTCCATGCGCCGCATTGAGTGGAAAGTTGAAATACCCAACGCCGAAGAGCGCCTTGCCGTAGAACCCAAATCGCCTGTGATTACGCAGACGGTAGGTGTACCGCGGGCCGATCAGGTAGTTGTCCTCGTGAATGTCGGCCAGTTGATTGAAGCGATGAAAGCGAACCTCCGCCTCTGCTCCCAGCCGCGGCGTCAGGTTGTAATCCGCAAAGGCGCCGATTCCATACAGCCGATGCCAGCCGTAATCCGGATCGAAGTCGGAAAACGTCGCGCCGACGTTGAGCTGTTGATTGCCTCCCTTACCGGCTGCTACGACCTGGGCTCGACTCATCGTCGGGAGAAGGAGGGGGAGAGCGGCGAATAAGAGAAGTTTTTTCGTCACAGGGTATCTCTCGAAACAGCCATATTCCAGATGTACGACAAGGCGGGTCTGGAGACCCGCCTCGCACAGCATTCAGAACAAGCACGCGAGAGCACCGTTCGTTGCGACACTCTCGTGTTGAAAGCCATCATCTATTGCTGCGGTTGTGCGGCCGGCTGCGCGCTAGCCTGATTCGGCTGAGCGGGCTGCTGCTGCGTGGAGTCAGACGCTGCTGCAGTCTGTGACTGATCATACCGGACGAGCTTGTAATAGACCGGAGTCACTTCAAACGGCATTTTATCGCGGGCATTGAGAAGCGGAACAGGATTGGTTTTCAACGTATACACCTTGTCATCCCATGCGTCCGTGCGCAGGCGGCTGCCCAACGGCAGGGCCGCGATCTGGTCCAGCTTATCCTGATCGAGCTTTGGCGCCCGTTTCTGGATCGCAACCAGCCAGGGCTGGCCGGTCGAATCGAGCAGCGAATCGCCCAGACGCGGCGTATTCAGCGCGCTCAGCTCCTTCTCGCGCTGCTGCAACTGCGCGAAGTAGAGGCCGGCGTTCCCCATCTTGTCCTTGTAGATCGACTTATCGAGCAGGGCCACCGCCTTCTTTGCCGCTTCCGTATCGTCGAGATCCGTGTGGTGCATCTGGATCCGCGAGAACGTCGATTCGTCAGGGAAGAGCAGGCGATCGTTAAAGGCATACTTCGTGTCGATATGATGGCCGAGCACGATGTGCGCCAACTGGAACGAGAGCACCGCAGCCAGCGATTCTTCCGAAGGCAGCGTGTCCACCAGGCCCTTGCTCAGGATGATCGTGTTGCCCACCGCAATCGATTCCAGCGGGGTGGTCAGCATCACGCGGCAGTGCACCGGAGCAGCGAGCTCGATGTTGTTGCCGATGATGATGTTGTTCGTCACCTGTTCGAGGACCTTGTCGAAGTCGCTTGGCGCCGCCAGCAGGCCGGCTTGCGTCAGGCGGTCGAGCACGTTCTCCTCGGCCTGCGAGATCCATTCACGCTGCGCCTGCAGCGGGCTCACGTCGTCCGAGTTCTGGCTCTGGTCCGTCACGTCGTCGATCTTCACCGACTCGTTATCGGACTGGTGCGTCGGCACCTTCAGCGAGTAGCCCCAGATCTGCGTGTGTGCCTTGAAGGAAATCGGATGTTCCTTGTCCTTGCGCGACGTCTCTTCCACATACACGCCTACCGGCAGCCACACCCCGGGTTGCAGGTTCTGCCGCCAGCTGTCGAAATGGAAGTAGTCATTGTCGTCGAGTTTATCCGCCATCTCGCTGCCGGTGTAAGTGCCGTTGAAGCGCACCACGTTGCCCGAGTCGTCATCCACCCACACGCGTCCGGTGAAGCGCCCTTCACCCAGTCCTGCCTTCGGATGCACATCAAACACATCGCAGCGGATCGTGCCCAGGAACGCCTTGCGCACAAAGACGAAGTCGTAATGCTGCTGGTCGAACCCGGTCGGGTCGATAAACATCATCCCCAGGAAGCCGTCCGGCATATAGCGGACGTTGCCTGGCAGCATCAGGCTCTTCGACAGCAGCCCCATCGCCTCCAGCGAGCCGCGGAACATGCCCTTCCCGTTGTCGCTGGCTTCGCCCGTGGAATAGGCCTTGCCGTAGAAGGCCTTGCCGAAGTCCACACGCGACAGCATGTACTGGTCCGAGATCGGCACCGCGTAGAGCTTCTGGTCGCCCTTCATGTTCTGAATGTAGGTCTGCACCAGAGGCGACTTCTGTTGAATGCTCTTGATGGTGAGCTTCTCGGCAGCGATCGCTTTCTTGATCAAGGCATTCTGCTCTGGAGTCAGGGGCTGAGCGGCGGCGTACTTTTCCTTGTGCTTTGCCTGAGCACTCGTGACGCCTATCGTCAAGAGCAGTGTTGTCATCCAAAATTTCCGCAGGTTCATTTCCCGGCTCCTAAATCGAACTTCCCAAAAACCGTCTCGTGCTGTGAAGGACACCCTATTATGCCAACTGGAATGTCACGTGAATAAGTGTTGTGTGATCGACCGGCTGGCCGTTGCGCTGCGCCGGCTTGAATCGGATATTTTCGGCTACATGCTTCGCTTCTTCATCCAGCCCGTGGCCCAGTCCGTTTACGACGCCGATGACCTCAACCTGGCCGCTGGCGAGGAACCGCACCTTCAGTGTGACCTCACCCTGCACCCGCGCTTGCTGCGCCTCCGGCGTGTACTTCGCCTTCGGCTCTGAGATCACGACTGGCGGTGTAAATGCGGGCTCCGCGTTGTTCTGCGCAAGCTGCACATGCCCGCCGCCAATATTGCCGTTGCCAAAGCTCGCGCTTGCAGCTTCGCCATGGCCGCCCGGCTTTCCGGTTCCGCCGACGATCCCATCTTTGAAGCCAGCCGAGGCCACTGTGCCGCGGTCATGCCCGCCGGGAACGCCATTGGTCACGCCGGAGCCAAATGCCACACCGGAAACTGTGCCCTTGCGCGCCGCGCCCGCTCCACTCTTCGCGCCAGGTGCGGCATCGAAGGAGCCCAGGGCAGCAATGTTCGCCGCCTTAGTCGCGTTCGGATTCGGCGTCACACCATGGGGATCGCCAAAGCCGCCCATAGATGTCTGCGGCTTCGACTGGTTGTTCGCCACCGGTGTCGGCTTATTGCTGGCGAACATGCCCACCTTCGGCGCCGGTGGCGGTGCTACCGCCTTCGGCGGAGCCGGAGGAATGTTCATGACCGGCTTCGGCGTGTCCAGCTTCACTGGCTTCGGTGGTTCAATCTCGGGCTTTGGCGGTTGGATCTTCGGGGGCTCGATCTTCGCAACTTGAAGCTTCGGTGGCTGCGGCGGCGCCACTACCTTTACCTTCGGCACGACTACCTTCGGCGGCTTTGGCGGCTCGACGGGAAACAGCAGCGCATCTGCCTGCATCTTTTTCACCACCACCTGATGGTGAATCGCTCCGATAATCAGCAGCAGAATGAGAATGGTCACGTTCGTGACCATGCTGGTTGCAAAGGACCGCCAGCGTTTTCTATCGTCGGTCAGAAGGCCAAAGTTCGAATTGACTGAAATACGTTCGGTCGGCATAAGTTTCCTACGCGGCTAACGATCCTGAGATTCCGTACGCTGGTTGCCCAGCCCTCCATTGCAGTTTCTGATACTGTCCGCCACTTTCGTTGAGTGACTCGCTATCGTCTGTCAGCCCAGAAATCTGGCAAGGAATCTAATCTCACTCCGGTACGAAAGTACCTCGAGTGCTTGAAAGATACCTTGGATTCCCAAAGTATTGCAGTACCCCGAAAGTGGAGCCCATGCGAGACATAGGTGTATCGCGTATGCGCGTGCAGACTCGGTATCAGAATTCCCGTCAAGGCCCGCGCCCGCGAATGGATATCAGGCGCCGGCGCACGAAAGGCGCGGTGCGCTTATCCTTCATAATACCGGGGTGAGACGGGTCGCGAACACCCCTGGTTGCCCATTTACAAAGCGTCAATACTTCGACCCATTGGTAATGACGAGCGATTGCCTGGGCTGATTCAAAACGGGAGATTTTCTTGAAAATTCTGGTGACAGGCGGTGCAGGATACATCGGCGGAACTGTTGCACTGAGACTTCTATCTTCCGGTCATAAGGTTTTGATTTACGACAACTTCTGCCATGGCCATCGCGAGCTCGTGCCGGCCGGCGCGCGCCTCATCGAAGGCGATCTTGCCGATCGCAAGCGCCTGGACAATATCTTTCACGACGAGCGCGTAGACGGCGTCATGCACTTCGCCGCTCTCATCGAAGCCGGCGAAAGCATGAAGCATCCGGAGATCTATTTCCGGAACAACACCGCATCCACCCTCACGCTGCTCGAGGCCATGCTCGCCGCCGGAGTCAAACGCCTGGTCTTTTCCTCCACCGCAGCTGTCTACGGCGAGCCGCAGAGCACGCCCATTCTTGAAACCGCTGCGCTCGCGCCCACCAATCCCTATGGCGAAAGCAAGCTGCTTGTCGAGCAGATGCTCACCTGGCTCAACCGCATTCATGGCCTGCGCTACGCCAGCCTCCGCTACTTCAATGTCGCCGGCGCAGTCGAAGGCCGCGGCGAAGCGCACGAACCGGAATCACATCTCATCCCGCTCATCCTCGATGTGGCGATTGGCCGCAGGCCCAGCATCAAGATCTTCGGCCAGGACTACCCAACGCCCGATGGCACTTGCATCCGCGACTACGTGCACGTCGGCGACCTTGCGGACGCGCACATCCTCGCCTTTGAGGCGCTCGCCTCGCGCGAACGGCTCAT
>DASVAI010000285.1:0-5313 GCA_036376445.1 Acidobacteriaceae bacterium | reverse complement strand
GAACTCGTCGGAAAGCGATGCGATGCGTGCGCCGGGAAGATCATCCGGGCGAATGCGCGTCTGGTAGCTGTTGTATTGCCATGGCTGAGCTGCAGGCGCGGGTTGCGGCGTGTCCGACGGGCCATAGCCGCCGCGGACCACGGGCCAGTCATCGACCCAGTCGATGGGATCAATGAGCGCGGGGCGAATGGTGACGCCAGGGAAGCCTGCGAGGTACGGAGTGACCGCGCTGACCGCATGGTAGAGCATGTAGTCCTTGCCGGAATCGTCGGTGGGCTCCGGGGAGGGTGGAAGTATCCTGCCGGAGAGCGAGTGTAAGCGCCGTACAAAATCGGCGGCAATGGTCCGTTCCAACTATGTTCCGGCTCCGTGTGCGGCGCGGGCTCCCTGTTCGAGACCGCGCCGCCACAGAAATACTCCTATGCGGATTTCGGCAGTTTCTCGGGATCGGGAGATGCCTGGCTGGATTTGCGGGCGAGGTCTTCGCCCTTGCGCAGGCTTTGGGCGATGACATTTACGAATTCGGGTGTGTCGGCGACGCGCAGGCCATCCTGGCTGATCCATTTGCCGACGCCGTCTTTGCCGAGAGGACCCTCGCCGGTGGAGTCGTTGTAATACTCGTCGACGATGCCGGGCGTAGGTGGCAGCTTGCCGATAGAGAAGCGGCCGGTGCCCAGGCTGTCTAGCGCGGCGGTGAAGGCTTTCATGTGCGTGATCTCGCGCGTCATCAGGAACTGCAGCGCCGCCTTGGAGCCGGCATCATCGGTGAGGTGCATGAGGCGCTCGTAGGTGATCTTGGCGCGGGCCTCGGCGGCGATGTTGTTGCGCAGATCGACGTCGAGTTCGCCGGAGATCTTGAGGTAGTCGGCGGTCCAGGGATTGCCGGCCGAGTTGAAGAGGTTCAGTCCTCCGCCGCCCGTCACTGCGACCAACGGATCCTGTTCGGCGTCTTCCAACGCTTTTTTCACTGGCATGAAATGCATGCGGATGAGCGCGCCAACAACTTCGAGATGGCTGATCTCTTCGGTGCCAATGTCCATGAGCAGGTCCTTGCGCTCCGGATCATCGCAGCCCCAGCCCTGGATGGTGTACTGCATGGCTGCAGCAAGCTCGCCGTTCGCGCCGCCGAATTGCTCGAGGAGGATATGGCCGAAGCGCGGGTCCGGCTCACCGACATTGACGTCGTACATGAGCTTTTTGACGTGGTGATACATGGGGAGATCCCTCCTGTGGGTTCTACAGGTGGGATGATCGATTCGGCCGGATATGTAACTAAAAACGCTATCAATGAATTGTGGATGAAATAGGTTGCCCGGGCGCAACGATAGTCGCGTCCATCTGGCGCAGCATCTCCGCCTGACGCCGGTAATCTGCAGCGAGCTCGGGACTCAGGGCGAGCGCTGCCTGCGCTTCGCGTTCGAGGCGTTCTGCGAAGAGTTCGGAGGGCGTTGCTTCACGGATGCGGAGAGGGGTTTCCATGCCTCGGAGAGTATCCGGGCCGGAGAGCAGAGCGAATACGACTTTCGGTGCCCTTTCTTTCTCCGAAGGCGTGATGACGTGCGAAGGCTTTGATGGAGATGAAATTGTTTGCTTGCACGCGGTTCTCCATTGGAGCGCGGACGCTCCTGCGGCACGGATGGTCGGCATCCCACCAGCAGAACGAGTTCGCCGAAGCGGGAGAAGTTATGGACCACGCCTCCATTCCTGAATCGCTGCACGTCTCTATTCCTGACTCGCTGGTTGTGCCGCTGGAGGAGACCGCGCCGGGGGTTTCCGGTCTGCGGATTGTGTTCGCTAATGTATTCGCGCTGCGCCACGCGGGCGGAAGCTGGACGCTGCTCGACGCCGGGCTGCCGTTTTCCGCCGGCCTGATCAGCAGTTGGGCAGAGAAGCACTTTGACGCGCCGCCCACCGCGATCGTGCTGACGCATGGGCATTTCGATCACACAGGCGCAGCGCGCCATCTTGCGGAGAAATGGGATGTGTCGATTTATGCGCATCCGCAGGAGTTTCCATTCCTGAACGGGCAGCGGGAGTATGCTCCGCCGGATTTTGGGGCGGGCGGCGGATTGATGACTCTGCTGTCGCCGCTCTATCCGCGGGGACCGATGCAATTGGGAGATCGGCTGCGGCCGCTCGCGCCGTCCGGCGCAGCAGAGCCAACCGGCCATATTCCGGGATGGCAAGTGATTGAAACACCGGGCCACACGCCAGGACATGTCTCTCTCTTCCGCAGCGCGGACGGCGTGCTGCTGGCGGGCGATGCTTTCTGCAGCACGAAACCGGAGTCGTTCTTCGATGCGGCGATCACGCAGCCGCCCGAGCTTCATGGGCCTCCGGCGTACTTCACGCCGGACTGGAGCGCGGCTGCTGATTCGATTCAGAAGCTGGCTGCGCTGAATCCTACGGTGGTCGCGCCGGGCCATGGCAAGCCGCTGGCGGGCGAGGACGTGGCGAACAAACTGCAGCAGCTTGCAGCGCAGTTCCGCAAGGCGGCGTAGCGAAGAGATACACCCTCTTCCCGATCCGCCGCGCTTGAGCGAGAGGAGCCGTGACGATCGCAAGCATCTTGCTGGAGGGCGGCGGGACCTTGCTGGTGCTGTTCGGCATACGCGAGGTCTTTCGCGACATCTTTCATCCCACTGCATCGGGAAGTCTGAGCGATGTGGTAGGACGCATCGCATCGCGGCTGATGCAACATACGCGGCTGCGCCCTGCCGTGGGTCCGTTATCGCTGGTCACCGTGATTGTGTGCTGGGTGATTCTGCTCGCCACCGGTTTTGCACTGATCTACTGCGGGATCCTGCCGCGCGAGATTGCAGGATCCGATGGCGGCGGTCATGGATTTCCCGAAAACTTCGTGCGCAGCCTGTACTTCTCGCTGGGCGCCTTCGATACGTTTCAGACCTTCAATCTGGCTCCGCAGACGAATTGGCCGCGGCTGGTGATCTCGATCGAAGGGCTGATCGGGATCTCGATGATTACGGCGAGCGTCTCGTGGCTCGTGCTTTTGTATCCGGCGCTGACACGATCGCGGCTCTTTGCGCGGCGCGTCTCGTCATTGATAGAAGCGGGCCGGCGCGCACACTACGACCTCGTGGAGGAGCTTGGCGCGCCATTCCTGATGGACTTGGCCAAGGACGTCCTGCAATTCCGTCTGGATGTGATCCTGTTTCCCATCCTGCTGAATTTCTATTCCTCGAACGAGACATCAACCGTGGCCAATGTGCTGCCCGAGCTGCACCAGATTGCAAGTCAAGCGCTGGCGGAGGGGACCACCTACAGTGTTGAAATTGCGGGGCGCTGGTTGCAGGTGGCGCTGGAGGATCTGTCCGAGGTGCTGGCGCGCCGCGTGTTAGGGATTGCGGATAGAGAAGTGCCACGCGTCTTTGCCGCATATCAGGAGCGTGAGAGATGACGCGGGTTGTTCAGGCATACGGCGCAGGCAGGCCTTTGGAGAGGCGAAAGCGCCGCATTTCGCCCTCCTGATGCGTGCGGATGCGCACGGCGCTACGCGGTTCGGCGCAGCAGAGCAGCACGTAGCCCTCTGCTGCGTCTTCCGCGAAGTAGGTGTCGGGATGGTCGTGTTCGACACGGCCTTCGAGCAGGCGTCCGGCGCAGGTCAGGCAACGGCCCTGGTGACAAATCGCAGGCAGGAGGATGCCGTGGGATGCAGCGACATCCCAGATCCGGGCATCCTCCGCGCAGTCGAAAGCCTGCGGACCTTCCGGTGTTTCGAGCTGGACCTGATGAGACTTAGGGGTTATAGAAGCCTCGATTCTTGCTGTACGGCGCTTCGCCCGGCTCGCCGCGGCGGAAGTGTCCGGAGGGGATGGACTGGCCGTCGCGCTCGTGTGCGAGCAGCTCGATGAACCATGCTTCGTGCTCGATCTCTTCGTTCAGGATGCGGGACGCCATGTCGTAGGTGCGGGGATCCTTGCCGAAGGTCATGTCGCAGATGGCGATCCAGCTACGGATGGCGCAGCGCTCCGACTCGAGCAGCAGCGTGAGGATGTTGGTGGCCGTGGGCGGATCGGGCAGCTTGGCCGGGCGACAACCGGCCTGGTCATGGAATTCGGGAAGGCTGTTGGGCAGGTGACCGCCCAGTTCGTAGATACGGGGAACGATCAGCTCCCAGTGGGCGCGGTCCTCGAGGCGGGCGTCTTCGCAGATTTCCTTGTAGTCTTCATGCCCGGCGAGATGCATGCGCAGGATTGTGTAGTAGTAGTAGGTGCTGGAGAACTCGGCCGCCGCATTGGCGACGAGCATCTTGATAAGCTTCTCGACGTCCACGCCGCGGGTGCGGATGACTTCCACGCCGACGCGCTGTGTGACATCGCCTTCTTTCACGGGTTGGTTTGCTGCCATGGATGTTCCTTTCAAGGTTGTAGTCGGGGTTTTGTTCCTCCGGTTTCGTAGTTTGTCTACAGACGCTCGATGGTCCCGAGGCGGCAAGGACTATCGAAAGAGAACTGTTGTTGTTGGATGGCGCGACGATTGCTGCGGTGTACTGCGGTCCTGTTCACCAGCTTTGTCATTGCACAGGTCACCGTCCCATGCGACCGTGAACCCCAGGTGTAGAGCGACCAGCAGAAGGTTGTGTGGCCTTTCGTTAAGGACAGGCCACCCGAGATGGCTGACGCAGCGCCAGGGAAATTGCTCCGGCCCTCAACCGCGCCGGGCGCGCGTGCGTGCTGCTTTCTTTGCCGCGCTACGGCGGCCGGCGGCTCCCTTGGTGCGGACTGCCTTCTCCGCGGCTTCATGACGCGATGCACTGCTGCGCTTGCGCGATGCGGTTCGGGACTGCCGGGAGAGGGAGCTATGCGAGGTGGTGGACTTGGGTTCGCGCTTGAGCGCTTCCTCGCGAGCGTGTGAGCGGCGCGGCGATGGCGTCTCTTCCTCGCCGGACTGGCCTTTGCGGTAGTCCCGTTCGGCGCTGGTGCGGGTCTTCTCGCTGGTTTTGCCTTTGGCCGGCGGCTTCAACGGAACACCGGCGCGGCGCGCCTTGCTGAGACCGATCGCGATCGCCTGCTTTGCCGAGCGCGCGCCATGCTTGCCTTCGCGGACGTGCTCGATCTCTTCATGCACAAATTCGCCGGCGGCGGTGGACGGCGACTTGCCTTCGCGCAGATCTTCCTTGGCGCGTGCGGTGGTGCTCCGGCTGGGCATAGTGTTGCCTCCCTTTGATTCGTGAGATGTAATGGGAGTGTGTCGGGGTAGCTGAGGTTCGGGATCGACGCAGTGGGTTTGCGGACGCCGGCGGTTCAGTCCGCAAGCGGCCTCAGGATGTCAATCTTGTACTTCGCGCAGAGC
>DASVAI010000007.1:0-2501 GCA_036376445.1 Acidobacteriaceae bacterium | reverse complement strand
AAGCGGTTCGGTTTCGATGAGCCTCAAAGACTTCACCATGCCGGTGGTTTCACTCTTGTATTTCTTGAAATGCGTGGATTGCAGGTGTGCCTGATAAGCAACCGGATCTGCGTACATCTCAAATAGCCTGATCTGGGTGGGATGATCCTTCACCGATACCGCATACAAGGCCAGAACGCCTGGTTCCTTCCGGATAGATGTTTCGATCTCCTCGCGGAGCGCAGCCTTATAGGCATCCAGATGCGCGGGATCAATCTCCAGTTCAGCAATTCGAACTAGTCGCTCGTGGTGGGCCTCCGCAGATGCGGACGGCCTACCCAAAAACAACGCGCCTGCGAACAAGCCTCCAGCTACGATTGCGAGTGTCGTCGCCTTCATTCTGATCTCCAACAAGGTCGGATGAGCCCGACTGATCATGTTCTAGCTCGAACGGGCGACCGCCGCTCCTCTGAGACGTAGTCACGCTACCCGCCGGCCAGCTGTCGAGCGCGCTCCGTTGCTCGCATTACTGCTTTGATCAGCGTCACACGCAGGCCGCCTTCCTCGATCTCCAGCAGGCCATCGGCTGTACATCCAGCCGGTGTCGTCACCGCGTCCTTTAGCAGCGCCGGATGCTCGCCCGTCTCTAGCACCATACGCGCCGCGCCGTAAGTCGTCTGTGCCGCCAGCAGCGTGGCAGCGTCGCGTGGCAGCCCGACCTTGACGCCGGCCTCGGCCAGCGCCTCGAGGATGATATAGATGTACGCCGGTCCCGAGCCGGAGAGCCCGGTCACTGCATCGAGGTGCTTCTCGTCCACCTGCACCGTGCGACCCACGCTCTCAAAGAGTGACGCGGCCAGTTGCAGATGCTGCAGCGTCGCATAACGGCCGCCGGCAAGTGCCGTCATCCCTGCGCCCAGCATCGCCGGCGTGTTTGGCATCGCGCGCACCACCGGCATGCCCAGCAGCTCCGTCGCGTCTTCGATCGCCTTTGTTTTTACTGACGCGGCAAACGAGATGATCAACTTCTCCGGCGTCAGTACCGGCTTGATCTGGCGGATTACGTCGATGACCGTGAACGGCTTCACGCCGATGAAGATCAGGTCGGCGTCACGCGCGGTCGCGGCGTTGTCGGTGGTCACCTGAACCTTGAGCCGCTCAGCCAGCTTTGCTGCGCGGTTGTCGTGCTGCACCGTCGCGGCGATCTGGTCGGCAGTAAAGCGCCCGCTGCGGAGGAGGCCCTCAATGAGGATCGAGCCCATCTTGCCGGCACCCAGCATGGCGACGCGCTTGTTCAGGTTGGTATTGGTTGCCTGTATAGAGGACTGCGTTCGGTCCGTCATCTATCTACTCTACTGTGTCTTGCCTGAATTAGAGCCCTGCTGCGACGCGATCCACGCATCCACCCGCTGCTCCACGAGGTCCAGCGGCAGCGCGCCGGAGTCGAGGATGGTGTCGTGGAACCCGCGGATATCGAACTTCGGGCCCAGCGCCTTCTGCGCCTTGGCGCGCAGTTCCAGGAACTTGAGCTGGCCGATCTTGTAGCCAAGCGCCTGTCCCGGCCACGCGATGTAACGGTCTACCTCGGCCTGCACATTGGTGTCGTCGATGGAGGAGTGCTGGTGGAAGTAGTCGACCATCTGCTGCCGGCTCCAGTGCTCGGAGTGCACGCCGGTGTCGACCACCAGCCGGATCGCGCGCCAGATGTCTGCCTCCAGGCGGCCATAGTCGCTGTAGGGATCGGTGTAAAAGCCCACGTCCTTGCCCAGATGCTCGGCATACAGGCCCCAGCCCTCGGTGTACGCCGTGTAGTAGTTGTGCTTCCGGAACTCCGGCACATCCGTGAGCTCTTGCGCGATGGATATCTGCAGGTGATGTCCCGGCAGCCCCTCGTGGTACGCCACCGCTTCTGCTGTCGTGAGCGAGCGCTGCGCGTAATTGTAGGTGTTCACGTAGAACGCTCCCGGCCGCTTGCCGTCCGGCGTGCCGTGCTCGTAATAGGCTGCTGCCTGGTCCTTCGCCATAAAATCTGGCACGGGCTTGATATCGAGTGGCGCCTTCGGGAGCCGCCCGAAAAGCTGTGGCAGTTTCGGTTTCATGCCATCGATATAACCGCGATAGACGGCGATCAGCGCTTCGGGCGACGTCGCGTGCAGCTTCGGGTTGTTGGGGATCGATGCGCGGAGCGCATTCAGGTCGGCGAAGCCGAGCTTCTTCGCGATCGCGGTCATCTGCGTCTCGTCGTCGACCACTTGCTGTTCGCCGATCTTGTGGATCTGGTCCGGTGTCAAATCGGTCGTGGTGCTCATGCGTACACGGAAGCGGTAGTACGCATCGCCATCCGGCAGTGGCCAGATGCCCGGTTCGGTGCGCCCATGCGAGACGTACTGCGCCTTGAGGAAGCGCCCGAAGCGCGCATAAGCGGGAAGTACCTGCTTCGCAATGGAAGCCAGCACCTGTTGGCGAATCTCCTGCTGTTGCGCGGCAGGAACTGAAGCAGGGAATTTCTTCAGCGGCAGCGC
>DASVAI010000278.1:0-3784 GCA_036376445.1 Acidobacteriaceae bacterium | reverse complement strand
GGCATTCGAAGCATGCGGCAGTTATGGTCGCTGGACCGCGAGCAGATGAACGAGCTGTGGGGCGGTATTGGCGGGGAGAAGCTGTGGCACTGGCTACGCGGTGAGGACTTTGAGGACGCGGAGCTGGAACATGCGAAGTCGATCGGCAACAGCCATGTACTGGCGCCGGAGCTGCGCACGCCCGAGGGTGCGTACGCCGTGGTGAGCAAGCTGCTGCACAAAACGGCGATGCGGCTGCGCACGGCGAACTTGTGGGCGACGAATCTGCGGCTCAGCGCGAAGTTTGCAGTGCCGAAGGATACGTCGACACGAAAACACAATTCTGGCATCCCGCAGCTTGCGTGGTCGCAGAGCACGCCGCTGGTGGAGTGCCAGGACAACCAGACGCTGACCGAAGGGCTGAAGAAGCTGTGGGCCGCAATGCCCAAGGGTCCGAACTACGCAAAGCCCTTCTATGTAGGCGTGACACTCAGCAACCTCGTGCCCGATCATCTGCACACTCTGAATCTGTTCGCCGGGCTGGATGTGGAAGTGCGGCGCACCAGCCTCGCGAAGACGATGGACAGCATCAACAGGAAGCACGGGACGACGATGCTGTTCTACGCAAGCATGCTGCCGGCGGGCACGGCAGCGCCGACGCGCATTGCGTTTACGAGTATTCCGGATTTGTTCTGAGGGACTGGCCTGTGCCGCGCGCCGCGATCTCATGTCGTATTCTGACCGGAATGACCGGAGCCACCGAATCCCCTGCCTCGCAGATCGCGGCGCCTCGATCTGCGGAAAATGTAACCGCAAGTCTTCTCAAATCCCGGCCACACTTCGAGGCGCTGGATGGACTGCGGGGCGTGGCAGCGCTGGCGGTGGTCACCTTCCACTTCATGGAATTTGTTATCCCCGATTACAGCAAGAATTTCGTCGGCCATGGGTTCCTTGCCGTGGATTTCTTCTTCTGCCTCTCGGGGTTTGTCATCGGCTACGCATATGACGACCGCGTGGCAAAGATGGGGCTGATCGAGTTTTTCAAGTCGCGCCTGATCCGGCTGCACCCGCTGGTGGTCATTGGCTCGGTGCTTGGGCTGCTCGCGCTGTTGTTCGATCCGTTCCGCGGGCCGTACTCGCCTCATGTTGCGGCGGGGAGAGTGGTCCTGATGTTCCTCACATCGGCGCTCCTGATTCCATTTCCGGTGATGGCGGAGCGCTCCCGCAATCTCTTCCCGCTCAACGCACCGTCGTGGTCGCTCTTCTGGGAGTATGTCGCCAACATCGCGTTTGCGCTGGTGCTCTGGCGAATCCGGCGACGTTGGCTGGGGGCTCTGCTGTTCGTCGCGGCGGCACTGCTCTGCTGGGTAGGTGCGCGGGCGGAGACGCTGGCCGGCGGCTGGAGCGGGGGGACCTTCTGGGATGGAGGAGCGCGGGTCGCGTATTCCTTCATGGCCGGTCTCTTTGTCTATCGGTCGAGGTGGATCATTCGGACAAGACTTGGCTTTACAGCGCTAACGGTGCTGCTGTTAGGGGGGCTCATGATGCCGTATTTCCGATGGAACTGGCAGGCCGAGTGGCTGGTGGTGGTGCTCTACTTCCCGCTACTGGTGGCGCTCGGCGCAGGCGCGACGCTGAATCGCCAGTCCGAGTCGCTCTCTATCTTCTCGGGGAAGATGTCCTATCCGCTCTACATGACGCATTACACAGCGATCTGGATTTTTGGCAATTACCTTAGCGCGCATAGGCCGGGCATGGGAGAGCAGGCGTTGGTGGTGACGACTGGTGTGCTGGCGCTGACAGGGTTTGCCTATCTAGTGATGGTGGGCTATGACATCCCGGTGCGTCGCTATCTAACGGCAAGGCGGCTGGCGCGAGCATCGGAACGCAGCTAGGCAGCTTCCTCGCCTTCATCGCACCAGAGTGAGCTCTCCGAATTTTTCCGGCACGTGGAATGAAGCGGACATGGTGGGCTGCCACGTGAGATAGACGCGACCGGGGCCGTCGCCTTCGCAGCGATAGAAGTTCGCGCGCAGCTTGTTTCCAGCGGCGGCCGGGCGCGTATCGATGGATGCGTACGGAATGCGGAGAAAGGCGAACCAGGTCTTGGCCGCCGGATCGATGTGGGCTGCTGCGGTGCAGCCGGAGTTCCACACCCAGCCATCCTCTGGGCGCGGCCGGTCGCGATCGATATCGAGATCAACCCATTCGCTCTGCGGCGAGACTTCGAACTCCCGGTATCGCCGGATATTTTGAAAATCCGCGCCGATGAAGATCTCGGCGACGTCCCAGTTCCAAAGCTCGTTTGTTTCAATGTCGGTCTTCGGGTTCGGCTTGAGATAAAGCTCGACATAGGGGCAAACGAAAAGGAAGTAGAGATTCTGTGCGGTCCAGCGGGAGAGCACCGTGGTGCGATGCGTCGGAATCTGCTTCCCATAAGTGTCGCGGTCCATCACTATGGCCGGCGCATCGCGCCAGAAGGGGGATTGTGGGTCAGTGTCGACCGAAGTGTCGGCGGGACTCCATCGGCTTTTCGCGTCTGTTTGCGTCATCGAGACACAGTAATTCACGTTATCCCTGCGAGTATCCTGTCGCGTGGAGGTTTTTTTGATGGCGAAGACACTGGCCCACGCTCAGGACCGCACAGAGATTGAACGCCGCTTTGCGGCATTGACGGCGGACGCGGTGCGGCGGTGGGGAACGATGTCGGTGGGCGGGATGCTGTGCCATGTGGATGACAGCTATCAGGTGGTGATAGGCGATCGACCGCTTTTGCCGGCGAAGCTCGCGATTCCCAAGGGAATGGCAAAGTTTGTTTCGCTGCGATTGCCGATGCGCTGGCCGCGCAATCTGCCAACCGGCGAAAACCTGCGGCAGGGTTGCGGCGGCACGCCGCCGGTGACGTTTGCAGAAGACCGCGCGCGGGTGCTCAAGACGCTCGACCGTTTCTGCGCGTGCACCACGCTCATACAAGAACACCCGTTCTTCGGCAGCATGACGGCCGCGGAATGGATGCGCTGGGGATACCTGCACGCCGATCATCACCTGCGCCAGTTCAGCGCATGAGCGGTGGCGGCTACAGAGGACGGCTGGCGCCTTCGCCTACCGGGCTGCTGCACCTGGGACATGCGCGCACTTTCTGGACAGCGTACGAGCGGGCGCGGGATTCCGACGGAGTGCTGATCCTGAGAGATGAAGATCTGGACACGCAGCGAGCGCGCACGGACTATGCCCTGGCAATGCTCGAGGACCTGCGATGGTTAGGAATCGTTTGGCAGGAGGGTCCTGCACTTGACTGTGTTCCAGGGGGAGGACCGTATGCGCCCTACCGGCAAAGTGAGCGGTACAGTTTCTATCGCGCAGCGTGGGAGCGTCTGCGGACGGGCGGATGGATTTATCCGTGCACCTGCTCGCGGCGCGAGTTGGCGGCGGCGGTGAGCGCTCCGCATGAGGATCAACATGAGAGCGCCCGCGGCGGGGTTGAGGAGAGCGCCCGCGGCGGGATTGAGGATGATGACGAGCCGGTGTATCCCGGTCGCTGTCGCCCTGCTGCCGGTGTTCTCGATCACAGTGTTGTGGCCGCGGCGCATGATCCGGCGGGGGTGAACTGGAGATTTCGTGTGCCGGATGGCCAGACGATCATCTTCGAGGATTCTGGCATGGGTGTGCGGAGCTATATCGTGGGCCGGGACTTTGGCGACTTTGTGGTGTGGCGGCGCGACGATGTGCCGGCCTATCAACTTGCCTGCGTCGTGGACGACGCGGCCATGCAGATCACCGAAGTGGTGCGCGGAGCGGACCTGCA
>DASVAI010000268.1:0-3237 GCA_036376445.1 Acidobacteriaceae bacterium | reverse complement strand
TTCCAGAATAGCCATCACGGCGATTGCGTCTTTGGCTGTGATCTTGGGCGAACGGCGATTTTGAATCGCGTCGCGGATATCGACGTAGTACTGCCGCTGATCTCCTTTGGGAGCCGGGACCTGCTCGCGCGCGCCAGTTGCACCATAGATCAATAGACCAGGTTCGCGATCGATGCCGAAGGCAGGATCGTTGGGGAGCATGCCTGCGACAAGCTGCGGCTCCTGCACATCGGCCCCGGACTTTACCCAGCTTGCCTGGGTACCATGCAGCGCGGAACGCGGGCCACCGCCGGATGCGAGGAGCGAAGAATGGAGGATGACGCGCAGCCGTTCCGCCTCGTAATTGAGCTGGACGTGAGCCCAGTCATCCGTCTTGCCGCCGTCCCGCAATATGCCGAAGCTTGCGTTCACAGAGGTCGGCAATCCGAAAAGAAAGAGAGCCTGATCAATCATGTGTGGCCCGAGATCGAACCATAGTCCTGCCCCAGGTCCCGGGTCCTCGCGCCAGCGCTGACGCACGGCGGGGCGGAACCGATCCATGTGGCATTCGTAATGGGACACCCTGCCCAACACGCCGGAATCAAGGATCGCCCTGGTGGCCAGGATCTCGCTATCCCAGCGCCGATTATGGAAGACGGAAAGCAGGCCGCCATGCTGCTCTGCGAACCGGCGCAGGCCGCGTGCCTCGTCCAGCGTTACGGTGAAGGGCTTATCGATGACGACATGTTTGCCGGCCTCGAGGGCCGTGGCTCCCAGCGGGAAATGACTCTCGTTCGGAGTTGCGATCACGACCAGATCGACCTCAGGATGAACCGCCAGCTCCTGTGCGGTGCAGATTGCGGCTTCCGGCACTTCGGCGCGCACGACATCGGGCTTGCTGGATGCGATGTGCGTCAGCGTGAGCCCGGGAACGGATCGAATCAACGGCGCATGAAAGGTCTTTCCGGCATAGCCATAGCCGATCAGGCCGACGGAGACTGTCTGCTGAGGATCATTCATTGCTACCGAGATTATGACAAGCACCGCGAAGTTGCGAGTGCCGGGCGACCGCTAGTCATGGGGACGGCCTGACCCTATGATGAAGACGCAACAGAATCGCTACTCGCACCTATTCCAACAAAGCAGGAGATGCAGAGGCATGAAGAAACACACACGCAGGATGGTGCTGTCCGTTTGTCTGGCTGGGCTTGTCGCCCTCTCGATGTCATCGAGTTGCTTCGCGCAGCATCGCGCGATCCGATTCCAGAAAGGCATGCCTTTCAGCGAAGGGTACATTGCGGGGAATACGCTCTATGTTGCCGGTCAGCAGGGGCCGGATGCGCATGGCAAGGTGACCGGCACGGATATCACGCTGCAGACGACAAACGCCATTGCCGCAGTGGAGAAGGTGGTGAAGGAAGCCGGCTTCCAGATGACGGACATCGTCTCTGTAACTGTTTATGTGACCGACCTCAATGACGTCGAAAAGATGAATGAAGTCTACAAACGCCTAATGCCGGACCCGAAGCCCGCGCGCGCAACCGTGCAGGTGGCCGGGCTGATTGGCGGAGCGAAGATTGAAATCTCCGCGATCGCTGTGAAGCACTGAAACGCGGATGGGACAGTGAAAGAAAGGACGGCCGGAATTGAGAAAGTTTGTAATCGTCATTCTGCTTGCCTGCTGGGTGGCAAGTACGGCTCCAGCCGCGCTATCTCAGGTTGCGACTACGAAGGATCAAATCCTCTTCTACACCCGGGAATGGAAAGGCGAGCGCTTCCCGGACGGCCGGCCGAAGGTTCCTGATGACTTACTTCAAAGGGCGGTGAACGTTTCCATTGAAGATGTTTGGGACTTTCTTGAAGAGCACGGCTATCACTGCCAGTTTGAGGGTGGCTGGAAGGCGCTGCACATCGAGAAGCCGTTTGCGGGGCGGGCACTGACAGCGCAATATATGCCGTCGCGGCCGGACATGGCTGATGCGATCAAGAGTGAAGGCGAGCGGGAGCACCGCCAGAGCGGCACCAACAGTTGGCCGATTGCGCAGCTACGGGAAGGAGACGTGTATGTGGCGGACGGGTTCGGGAAGATCGTTGAAGGAACATTGATCGGATCGAACTTGGGCAGCGGCATTGCGGCTCATACGCACTCCGGCTTTGTTTTTGACGCAGGTATCCGAGATCAGGAAGAGAACCGCGCGATTCTGAACCTGAATGGTTTCTATCGCGGGTACGATCCGTCGGCATGGGCCGATATGACGCTTACGGCGATCAATACTCCGGTCCGCATTGGCCGCGCCGTCGTACTGCCGGGAGACCTGGTGCTGGCCAAGAGCGACGGGGTAATTTTTATTCCGGCGATTCTGGCGGAAGAGGCGATCAGTTCGGCGGAGTTTACGAATCTGCAGGACGCGTTCAATTTCGAATTGAATCGGACCGGCCAGAACGGCGGTGAATTCGAAGGAGGATGGACAGCAGCCAAGTATGACGCATTCGCAAAGTGGATCGACGCGCATCCGGATCGGCTTAAGATGTCGCGGTCTGAATTTGACGCTCTGCTGAAGCAACGGCGGCGGTGATTATCGCAAGAACGCGGCGACTCGTATCTGCTATACGCTGCCGCTTCGGGTAATGTTGGCCTGCACTCCAGCAGGGCTCCGGGGTGTCTCCCACGTGTCTATGCTGCGCAGATCGTGACTATGCAGATCGGAGCACCGCATCCGGATCACACGATCTTCAGATGCCAGCCACAGCGTTCCGGCGTGATGCGCGAGCGAGCGTGCGGCGTGTGGTATCCAGGCGTCCTGCTCGATGCGAAGCTCATTGCCGCGGAGCGCCCAGAACTCTACGCGGCAGCCTTGCTTCTCTGTCCGCAATGTCAAGATTCCCGGCTCGGATGGATGCGCGAGGAGCGCCTCAATCGGCGTTACAGGCTCGCTTGTGCCCACGAGATGGATGCTTACACCGCTTTGATTCTTCGGCATCGCACGGACGGCATAGACGGACAGGGAAGCAGTGCGAGCATTTGCCGCGACAATATGCGCGCCGTCGATGGTCCACACGGGCGAAGAGAGAGAGAGTCCGAGAGGCGCCTCGCAACGTGCAAGTACGGCGATTCCGTCCGCTGACGGTTGCAGAAGTGTTATGCGCTCGCAGCCGGGATCGGCGGCGATTGCATATGGCTGTTGCGGCGAGAATGCAAGCCCGTGAGGCGTTGGTAGCGAGGTCGTTCGTTCAAGCAAGGCGCCTGTTTCCTTGCGG
>DASVAI010000267.1:0-4422 GCA_036376445.1 Acidobacteriaceae bacterium | reverse complement strand
CCGCAAGGAGGATATTCGGCAGAAGGGCAGCGGCAATATTGGGGCAACGAATGTGATCCGTTCGGGCGCGAAGGGTCTGGGCGCAGTCACGTTTCTGCTGGATGTGCTCAAGGGCTATCTCGCCGTCTTTTTTTGTCAGCTGATCGTCGGCCGCATGCAGTTGGCGCCGTCGGTCCGCGTGAACACGGTAGCCCTGGCTGCGCTCTGCGCGATCCTCGGACACATCTTCACCATCTGGCTCGGTTTCAAAGGGGGCAAGGGAGTCGCGACAGCGTTTGGGGTATTCCTCGCGCTGGCTCCGCTATCGGCGCTCGCGGGGCTCGGGATTTTTGCCGTTGTCTTCGCCCTCTCGCGCTACGTCTCTCTGGCCTCCATCATCTCCGCCGCGGCTTTCCCCTTCATCGCTGTGCTGCTGCATAACCGGCCGCAGACCGCTTTCTCCACGGCGATCTTGTTTCTCATTCCATTCATCGTCATCGTGAAGCACCGCCAGAACATCGCTCGTCTTCTGAGCGGCACGGAATACCGCTTCGGAAAGACAAGGACGACCGCAGCATGAGCCGCATTGCTGTGATGGGCAGCGGAGCCTGGGGAACCGCCATTGCGATCAGCCTCTCCCGCCGCGGAGGCCACGAGATCCATCTCTGGTCGTTTGAGAAGGACGTCGCGGAAGTCATGCGCAACCAGCGGGAGAACACTGTTTTTCTTCCGGGCTTTCGACTTGATGACAGCATTGCGGTGACTCCTGATCCTGCCGAAGCGCTTCGGGGCGCAGAGATTGTCGTCAGCGTGACGCCGTCGGAGTTCACGCGGTCTTCGTTCAAGGCGTTTGCGCCGCATCTGAACGGGCAGCAGACACTGGTAAGCGCAACGAAGGGTATCGAAGATGGCAGTTATCTTCGCATGACGCAGGTCATCGCTGAAGTCCTCAGCGCGCGCGGCCTGAATCTGGCCTGTGGCGTTCTCAGCGGGCCGTCGTTTGCGCAGGAAGTCGCGGCCGGTGCTCCGACCGCTATTACCATCGCTTCAGCGGACGCGGAAGTTGCTTCCCGCGTGCAGCGGGAATTTTCCAGCCGCACCCTGCGCCTGTATACGAATGACGACGTTGTGGGAGCCGAACTGGGCGGCTCGATCAAGAACGTCATTGCCATCGCGGCGGGCATCGTCGCCGGGCTCGGCCTGGGTTTCAATAGCAACGCTGCGCTCATTACCCGCGGCATTGCCGAAATGACCCGCCTGGCGATGGCCTGCGGCGGCAGGAGGGAGACGCTGGCTGGCCTGGCAGGCATGGGCGATCTGGTGCTCACCTGCACCGGGACCCTTTCGCGCAATCGCACGGTGGGCATGGAACTCGGCCGCGGCCGCAGCCTGCCGGAGATCCTCGAAGGTCTCGGAGGCCACGTTGCAGAAGGCGTCCGTACCACCTCCGCCGCTCTGGGCCTCGCTCGGCGGCATGGCGTCGAGATGCCCATTGCCGAGCAGATGGAGGCGATTCTGATGCAGGGCAAAGCCCCCCAGCAAGCCATCGAGGAGTTGATGATGCGGCCCGGGCGGGACGAATTCGCTTCCTGAAGCAGAGCGTCGACTCCGAATCACTTTTTCCTTGCGGTGAGGGCTATACCAGCGATACAACACAGCCCATACCTCCTTTTGGACAGGACCGCCTAACACCTTTGTGTGAGGAAAGTTGAGCCACGCTGTTCGTAAACTGGCAGAGAAAGGCTCCGCGGCCCTCCGTACGACCAAGGAGAAAACGGACGCTATGCTGGATTCTCCCCGCACTGTCGCACGGCAGTCACAGCCGCCTGCTATACCCAGGCTGCGCCAGCGCGTCTTTGTGCGTTTTCTGCTGGTTCTGGTGGCAGTTGCGGCCGTTACGTTGGGAGCAGTCCTGCTGGTCCGGCAGGTCACGACCTCGCCGATTTACCTGGGAGTCGCGGGAGGTGTCGCTGGTATCGCCCTGGCGATTGTCGCCTCCACGTTCTGGAGCAGGCGTTTCGAGAAACGGGTCAATGACCTGATCGCCGTCATTGAATCGGGGTCACCCGTGCGTGGGCAGGAACTCGCCCGCCAAACTTCCGACAAGCTCTTCGCCGAGATGATCCTGACCTGGCAGAACGCCGTAAAGACTCTGCAGGACGGCTGGCAGGCGAAGCATGAGGAAGCCCGTCGCGCCCACGAAACGCTGGCTGAGCTGATTCGCATGATGGCGAAGGCCGTGGACGAGCGCGCCACGTATCTGCGTGGGCACTCCGAGCGCGTCGCCCGGTATGCGGCGGCCATCGCACGCAAGCTCGGGCTCGATGAGCAGAAGGTCGAGAATATTCGCCTCTCGGCTCTGCTGCACGACATCGGTACACTCGGCATCGAAGATTACCTCGTCATGAAGGATGCGCCGCTGGCTCCCGAAGAGTTCGAGATCGTGAAGGCGCATACGGTCAAGGGGGCTGCGATCCTTCGCCCCATCGAGATGCTGCACGACCTCATTCCCGGTATCGAACTGCATCATGAATCGCTCGACGGTATGGGGTACCCATACGGTCTGAAGGGCGATCAGATTCCGCTGATGGCGCGCATCATCGCAGTGGCTGATTCGTTCGACGCGATGACGACGCCGCGCCCCTATCAGGCGGCGATGAATCCAGAGTACGTTCTTGAAGTAATGCAGCGGCTTTCCGGCACGCGCTACGACGGCGCCGTAGTCGAAGCGCTGGCCTCGCTCGTGCGGAGCGGTGCGCTGGAAGTGAAAAAGCTGCGCGTTCCCGTCTCCTTCCGCATGAGAAGGCCGACTGCCGAAGTCGTTTAGATTTCCTCGCCAACCCCCATGGCGTTGTCGGTTCGTTACACTTGAACCAGGTGCTTAAGGTTTTTCTGCCATGATTCAAACGTTGTTCGGGAGCCTCGAAGAGCCCGAGAGGAAAAGTATTTTCGACCGCATGCGTCAGGCGGTTTCGCGCACTCGCGAAAGCCTGAACGAGCAGATCGACAGCGTGCTGGCCATGACCCGCACCGTCGACGAGAACGCGCTCGAAGAGCTGGAGATGAGCCTCATCGCCTCTGACATTGGGGTGACCACGGCCGCTGAGATCGTCAATAATTTGCGCGAGAGGGCGAAGCGCCAGCAGATCCGCGATGGCGCAGAGCTGAAGGAACTCCTGAAAGAACAGCTGCAGCAGGTACTGGACGAGAACGCGCATGAGCCCAAAGCCGTGACTCCGCCCGAAGTGATCCTGATGGTCGGCGTCAACGGCACAGGGAAGACGACCACCAGCGGCAAACTCGCCGCGTATTACCGCGCCCAGGGCAAGTCGGCTTTGCTTTGCGCTGCCGATACGTTCCGTGCCGCCGCCATCGAGCAACTGGAGGTTTGGGGCGAGCGCAGCGGTGTCGAGATGATCCGCACGAAGCAGGGGGGCGATCCCGCTGCGGTCCTGTTCGACGCGCTCTCCGCAGCGCGGAGCCGCCAGAAAGACGTCGTCATTGTCGACACGGCGGGACGACTGCACACGAAGTCCGGGTTGATGGCTGAACTGGACAAGATGCGCCGGACGGCGCAGCGCCTTATCCCGAATGCGCCCCACGAAGTGCTGCTGGTGCTCGACGCGACCACAGGGCAGAACGGTCTGCAGCAGGCACGGCTGTTTACCGAATCCGCCGGCGTGACCGGCATTGTCCTGACGAAACTCGACGGTACGGCCAAAGGTGGCATAGCCGTCGCGATTGCGCGCGAAATGAAATTGCCTGTGCGATTTGTCGGAGTCGGTGAGGCGCTCGAGGATCTGCTGCCTTTTGACAGCGGAGCGTTTGTGAACTCATTACTGGCGGCCTGATGAATGGATCCACTTTCTGAGAGAACCTTCGTAAAGCGCATACCCGATCGCATGTCTCCCGACGAGATGTGGATGAACCAGGCGCTGGATCTCGCGCGGCGTTCTGTGTCGGTCGCGACGCCGAACCCCGCGGTCGGCTGTGTTCTCGTGCGCGATGGGGGCCTCGTTGGCAAGGGCTTCCACGGGTACGACTGGCTGGAACACGCTGAGGTCGCGGCGATCAGGAATGCCGGCCGCTTCACCCGCGGAGCGACAGCATATGTCACCCTCGAGCCGTGTTGCCACACCGGCCGCACCGGCCCATGCACGAAGGCGCTCATTGAAGCCGGCGTTGCTCGCGTCATCATTGCAACGGGCGATCCCAATCCGCAGGTGAACGGAAAGGGAATTTCCGAACTGCGTCAGGCGGGCATCGAGGTCATCACCGGAGTTCTGCAGAAGGAAGCGCAAGTGATCAACGATGGATTCGCGCGCCACATCCGCACCGGGCTTCCGTTCGTCACGCTGAAGGCGGCCATGTCGCTCGACGGACGCATCGCCCCTGCACCCGGCACAGCGCCGCCCGGCTCGCCGGTCTATCTCACGGCCGAGA
>DASVAI010000266.1:0-8435 GCA_036376445.1 Acidobacteriaceae bacterium | reverse complement strand
GAGGCGGAGATTCCGGGCGAGTCTCTGCGGGCTGGCGAGAACAGGATTACGCTGCAGGCAGTGGCGACGGCGGCCAAAGGCGTGCCCGATGCGGGCTTTGCCTACGACGCGGTGGAATTGGATCGGGTGGCGAATGCGGCTGCCAAGCCGACGGCAGTGGTGGAACCGACGATTTTTTACCAGCAGCATGGCGACGCGCTGGCTGAGCAGGTGGATGTGTTTGTGCATTATGGCCGGCATGCTCACAGAGGCAAGGTGGACCTGGAGGTTGCGGGCAAACACTACACGCGTGATCTGCCCGCCGGGGCGGATTTTGGGGAGGCGCGTGTATCGCTCGACGTGCCCGAGTTTGTGGCGCGTACCGCTGCGCACTTGACCGTGACGCTCGATGGACGGATGGCGCACTTTCAACAGACGCTGGAGCCAGCGAAGAAGTGGACGCTCTACCTGGTGCCGCACGTGCATCTGGACGTGGGGTATACGGATTACCAAGCAAAGGTGGCGGCCATCCAGAGTCGGATTCTGGATGAGGCGATGGATTTAACGGCCAAGCATCCGGAGTTTCGCTTCAGCACGGACGGCGAGTGGAACCTGGAGCAGTATCTGAAGTCGCGGACGCCGGCGGAGCAGCAACGCGTTCTTGGTGCGATCAAGCACGAACAGCTCTACGTTCCGGCACAGTATGCGAATCTGCTGACCGGATTTCCGACGGCGGAGACTCTGATCCGCTCGCTGTATCCCAGTGCGAACTTCAGCCGCGAGCATGGCACGCCACTGAACTACGCGAACATCACAGATGTGCCATCGTACTCGTGGTCGTATGCGTCTGTGCTGGCGGCGGCGGGGATTCCGTACTTTGCCGCGGCGAGCAACAACGACCGCGCTCCGGTTCTGCTGCAGGGACATTTGAATGAGAACTCGCCGATGTGGTGGGAAGGACCGGACGGCAAGAAGGTGCTGCTGTGGTATTCGCGTCACTACATGCAGATGCAGTTCCTTTTCGGCCTGCCGCCGCTGACTCAGACGGGCGAGGAGATGCTGCCGCTGTTTCTGCAAATGTATGAGCATCCGGGGTACAAGGCGGATGCGGCGATCCTGTTCGGCACGCAGGTGGAGAATACAGATTTGTTCCCGCAGCAGGCGGAGCTCGCGGGCAAGTGGAATGCACTGTATGCGTATCCGCGGCTGGAGTATGCGGGTTTTCACGATGCGCTCGAAAGAATTGCGAAGCAGTTCGGGGATGCGATCCCGACCGTGCGCGGAGACGGTGGTCCCTACTGGGAAGACGGCATCGGCTCGGATGCATTCTATGCAGCAATGGAGCGGCGGAATGAGAGCCGCGCGCCTTCCGCAGAGAAGCTGGCGACGATCAGCGCGCTGGTGAATCCGCGGCTCGCGGTGGACCGCGATGCGCTTGCGCGCATGTGGGACGAGATGGTGCTGATGGATGAGCACACGTGGCTTTCGTGGAATAGCGTGTCTGACCCGGACAGCAACGAGACGACGGAACAATTGAGGGTAAAGGACGCACGGGCGGTGCATGCGGACGCGCTGCGCGATCGCCTTCTGCGCAGCAGCATGGCGAGCCTGGCGGATTCGATTGCCGCGGGTGTGGGCAGCGTGATTGTGTTCAACCCGCTGAACTGGACGCGCGACGGGCTGGTCGAGATGGACCTGGACAACGGCTACGAATTGGCGGATCGTGCGACGGGCGATGCAGTGGCTTATTCAGTGCTGCATACCGGGGAGAACTTTCGGCGGGTGCAGTTTGTGGCGACGGATGTTCCGGCGATGGGCTATCGAGTGTACGAGCTAAGGAAGGCGAAGGGGCAAGCTCTGAATGCGGCGGCAGATCACTCCTCCCAGCCGACCACAATGGAGAGTTCTTATTACCGCGTGGAGCTTGATCCGGCGACAGGCGCGTTGCGGAGTATCTATGACAAGCAGTTACAGAAGGAGCTAGTGAGTCGGACGAGTCCGTATAAGTTCGGGCAGTATCTGTATGTCAGGGGCGGGGACAAAGAGCCGAACAGCGTTCTGCAGTACCGAGTGGTTTCGCCGAAGCCGGAGTTGGAGATTCACGGCGCGGAGAAAGGACGAGTTATCTCGGTGGAGCGCACGCCCTATGGATGGCGGGCTCGGATGGAGAGCTCGACTATCAACACGCCAACGATTGCGACTGAGATACGGCTATTTGATCACGAAAAGAAGATTGAGTTTGTGGAGGACATCGACAAGAAAGAGGAATTGAAGAAAGAAGCTGTCTACTTTGCGTTTCCTTTCGCGATGGAGCATCCGCAGTTCCATTACGAGATACAGAACGGCATGGTCGATCCGGCGAAGGACATGTACCCGGGGGCAGGACATGAATGGTTTTCTGTACAGCACTGGGTAGCGGCGCAGCAGGATGGCGTTTCCGGCGCGGTGATGCCGCTGGATACGCCGCTGGTGACACTGGGCGACATCAACCGCGGCGTGTGGCCGACAGAGTTTGGCGAGCGCACGGGGACGATCTTCTCTTATGCGATGAATAACTACTGGCATACGAACTATCGCGCGGCGCAGGGCGGGCACTTCCGTTTTCGCTACGCGGTAACCAGCGCGGCGACAACGGATGCGACGGCGTTGAGCCGGATGGGATGGGAAGAGGCAACACCACTGGAAGAGGATGAGATCCGGTCGCAGGACAAGGCGCTGGATTTGCCGCGTCCGCTGGATGGGAAGGCGGGGAGCTTTGTGACGGTGGATGATCCGGCGCTGCTGCTAGAGACATGGAAGCCGGCAGAGGATGGCAACGGGACGATCCTGCGGCTGCTGGATCTGGGCGGCGCGACACGGAACGTAACGGTGACGACGCCGCTAGTGACGATCGAGAAAGCCATGGATACGGATGCGGTGGAGAGAGACAAGAATGCGCTAGAGCTTGAGGGAGCGCATGGGTTCCGGGTGGAGGTGCATCCGCACGAAATTCTTACATTGCGGGTGGTTGGCAAATCCGTGCTGCAGGCGCCGACAGAGTAAAGAATTTTCCTGAAGGCGGAAGAGAATCAAAAGTCCGTTCGGCAGCATGCCTATTGTTGCGCCGCCTGCGGTAGGATGAAGCACCATCCGCAGACGAGACAGGCTTTTCGGTTGGCTTTGGCATCTGTTGGTGAATGACCGCCCTGGGCCCGGCCTTATTCTGAGCCGTTTGCTAACGCATGAGAAAAAAACGCTTTTCACTTCTGGCGCTCGCGATCCAGACGCTGCTGTTCTTGCCGGTAGCAGCGGGCGGGCAGACTATTTCGTTTGCCGGCGTGTGGACAAAGCAGCCTCCGCCAGGTTCTCCGAGTGCGCGCTATTATGCGCTGGCGGCGAATGATGCGGCGGGACGCGTGGTGCTGTTCGGCGGCATCGGCAAGGCGGGACCGCTGGACGATACATGGGTGTGGGATGGGACGAGCTGGCAGAAGCAGTTCCCTGCCAAAAGCCCGCCGGCGCGATCGAATGGCGCGATGGCAAGCGATGCCGCGGGACACATCGTGTTGTTTGGCGGCTTCACCGACAACGGTGACCTGCACGATACTTGGACCTGGGACGGAACGAATTGGACGCAGCAGTTTCCAGGCGCGGGCCCATCGGCGCGGTCGGGCGCTGTGATGGCGGCGGAGGGCGCCGGCAAGGTGCTGCTCTTCGGCGGGACACATGAGGACAGCGAACTGCATGACACGTGGACCTGGGACGGGAGCCACTGGAAGGAGATGTCGCCGGCGAACAGCCCGGGCGGGCGGGAGTCGCCTGCCATGGCAAGCGATGGCGTGAAGCATGTGGTGCTGTTCGGGGGAATGAACGAGAGCAGCCGCATGCTGAACGAGACGTGGACGTGGGATGGAACGAACTGGATTCAGCAGGCGCCGGCGGTATCGCCTGGAGCGCGCGAGTCGGGCGCCATGGCAAATGATGGTGCGGGCCATGTGGTGCTGTTCGGCGGGTATCCCGGATTTGGCGCGGACGATCTTGCGGATACGTGGATGTGGGATGGAACGAACTGGACTCAGGAGCATACGGCGACCGGGCCTTCACCGCGCACAGTGCCGGCGCTGGCGTATCACGCGCCGGGGCAGGTAATGCTGTTTGGCGGCAAAGGACAGGGCGACCTGAATGATACGTGGGTGTATGAGAACGGATCGGCGAACTTCGGGAAAGTGAAACTCGGCATGAAGCAGGCGATGATCCTGGGTTATAACGTGCTGGTCGCCGTGAAGCTTGCGCCGAACGTGAAGGTGCTGACTGACGGGAACCCTAGCGGCGACTTTTCACTGAGCGGAGCGCCGACGTGTGTGGGAAGTCTGGGCGCGGAGACGTTCTGCACGGTGCGCGTGGCGTTTGCACCGCGCACAACGGGCGTGCGGAATGGAGTCGTGCAGCTCCGGGATAGTTCGGGGACTTTGTTGCTGTCGACGCCGATCTTTGGCGAGGGCCAGGGAGCGGCGCCGCGAAGTGGGCGGCAGACTCCATAAGAGTGCAGAGAGACGGCTGGACGGTGGTTGGGGCTCAGCGTGCGCTCTTTTTTTTGGGGCATGTTGACAATCAATAACTGCATGGTTATGGTTTTTGTGTGAAGCCGACCAATGCGAATCACGTTTTCCGCGCACTCGCCGATCCGACGCGCAGGGCTATTTTCGAGGAACTGGCCCGGGAGGGCGAACGGACCGTTCACGCATTGACTCGCCATGCGGGCGTGTCTCAGCCTGCGGTTTCTAAGCACCTGATGGTGCTGAAGCGGGCGAAGCTGGTACGGCATCGCCGCGAAGGACGCGAAACTCACTATCGCGTGCAGCCCGATGCGCTGGCGCCGATGGTGGACTGGCTGCGTCACTACGGCGCCTTTTGGCGTGACCGGTTCGATCATCTCGAAACCCTTTTGGAAAGGATGGAATCATGAGCGATCCAGCAGAGAGTACTCGCACCGTTGTGATCGAGAGAGTATTTCCGCATCCGCCGGAAAAGGTATGGCGCGCGCTCACCGAGAGTCCGCTTATTGCGCAGTGGCTCCTGAAGAATGATTTCGAACCGGCGGTCGGGCGGAAGTTCCAATTCCGCTCCGAACCGATGCAGGGTTGGAACGGCTTGATCGATTGTGAGGTGCTCGTCGTTGATCCGCTGAAGCGACTCTCCTACAGCTGGGGTTCTTTGGGGCTTGACTCTGTGGTGCTGTTTACGTTGACTCCAGCGAAGGATGGTGGCACTCATGTTCGAATGGAGCATTCCGGCTTCCGTCCCGAGCAGCAGCAGGCCTACGGGGGCGCAAAATACGGCTGGCAGAACTTCTTTGGCCGCCTGGACAGTGTCGTTGGAGGGTTGAAATGACTGCGAAGACAAAAACCGTTACCTATTGGACGACCACCATACTCGTAGCATTTTTTATTGGAAGCGGCGGTGTCGCGCAGGTAGCGCAATTCGCGAGCAAGCCCCGTGGCGTAGTGCCTATCCTTGGCTACCCGATGTACTTCTTTGCCATCCTGGGATTTTGGAAGGCGCTTGGAGCCATTGCCATACTCGTGCCGCGATTTCCGCGGCTCAAGGAATGGGCCTATGCCGGCATCTTCTTTGACCTGACCGGCGCAGTCGCTTCCGTGACTGCTGTCGGTGAATACGGCGCTTACGCCTTTCACATTGTCGCGCCTCTCGTGCTTACGGTTGTTACTGTGGCCTCGTGGGCGCTTCGACCGGAAAGCCGTGTCATCGGCGTGCTTGTTCCGGCGAAGAATGGCTTAAACATAACGGCGACGAAGGTCGCCTGAACTAACATGACTATCACAAAGGCACAACGTGAAGAACTACTCGCAACATTGAAAGCCCGTTTTGAGAAAAACATGAACCGGCACAAGGGTGTTGCGTGGGCTGAAGTGGAAGCAAAGCTGGAAGCGAATGCTAAAGAGCTTTGGCCGCTTCGGGAAATGGAACGAACTGGCGGTGAACCGGATGTTGTTGGTCGCGACACCAAGACGGGCGAATATATCTTCTTCGATTGCTCGGTAGAGAGTCCGAAAGGGCGTAGAAGTCTTTGTTACGACCGTGAAGCGCTGGATGCGAGGAAGGAAAACAAACCGCCGGGCAGCGCTATGGATATGGCCGCGGCAATGGGCATTGAAATCTTGACGGAAGAACAATATCGGGAGTTACAGAAGCTTGGAAGTTTTGATACGAAAACTTCGAGCTGGGTGAGAACACCTTCGGCTATCAGAAAACTTGGCGGCGCCCTGTTTTGCGATCGCCGCTATGACACTGTGTTTGTGTATCACAACGGTGCGGAATCTTACTATGCCGCCAGGGGATTCCGTGGCTCGCTATTGGTCTAATGCGGGTCGGGCATCTTGATCAGGGCATCCTGATGAAATGCTCGCCGACGATGGTGAAGGCGTTGAGCATATGGGCGGTGCCGAGAAGCATGTGAATTTGTTTGCTGAGGTTCATGAGCTCGAGGGTGCACCCCTCCCGGCGGGCGGAGACATAGAGGCGGGCCAGGGTGCCGAGGCCCATGCTGTCCATGCGGGTGAGGTCGGTGAGGTCGAGGACGATGCGCTTGTGGTCTGACACGAGCGGCTTGACCTCGTCGTAGAGAACGTCACCGACCCCGGCTACGAGTTTGCCGTGCAACTTCACGACAATCGGGTTGGCTTTGCGGTCGATGTCCAGCGAGAGGGTGGGTGCGGGCACTGTGTTGGCCGGCATTGGGTTCACCTCGTGGCGAGGATTGGGAGGGGGATTCATTCTCGCATGGGCAGGGTAACGTGACTACCCCTCCCCCCTACCCCCCTCCCGTCACCGGAAGCTGGCTTGTAACTGCTTTGTTCCCCGTCGCTTAAGCCGTCTCCCGTGGGTCAAAGTCGTCCATTGAAAGGACTTATCGCTAAATTCGTCCAGCGCAAGGACTTAGCGTGCCGAAGACTTCGCTCTCTCTGCGGAAATGAAAAAAGCCACCGGTCTGGTGGCTTTTTTTCCTTCGATGCTCATTTCAAGAGTAGCAAATTGGGTGGAATTAACTGGCGGCTTCTTGAGATTTATTTCAGTGGCGGTTTCGTTTTGGGATTGGAGAGCCGGGCCTTTGGCCTGCTGGATTGTTGGGAAATACCCCACCTTGGCTTCGCTGGAGCAAGGCGGGTTGGCGTTACCCCAAAATCGCATGACCGATGTTGAACCACCAGGCGGGTGCACCGCGGTAGAGGTAAATCACAAATACCTGGATGACCAGGAGCGACGGGAGCGCCACGCGGTACACGATGTGAACGCGCCGGTTCACAAGAAGATCGCGCGCGACCCCGAGAAGGATGACTGCATCCAGGGCGAAAAAGTAGAGGGTGTATTTGGAGAGAAAGTCGAAACGGCCGAAGGCCGCATCGAGCAGGCAGCACGTGCCGACAAATAGGAGACGACGGTGCAGTTCGGGCTTTCTGCGCCAGTAGATGGCGAGGCCGATCAGAGTCGGGAAGATCAGCATGTCGGCGAACGGAACACTAAGAAAGGTGTTCGCGTCCTTGATGTTTTCAACGTGCTTGTCGAAACGGCCCATGATGACGGCAGTCGCAATGCCGAGGGGCGCCATGAAGGCAGCGAGCCCGGCACCGAACCAGCCGAGGAGACGATGCCATTTCACCTTGTGCACGCGGACCAGCGCCGACTGAAGGATGTAGAAGACGACCCACAGGCTGAAGGCGGCGGCGTGGATCCAGAGAATGAATGGCCGCGGGACGGGGGGATGGAAGAGATTCTGATTGACGGTACGGCTGAAGCCCGCGACGACTATGGCTGCGATGAGCAGCGACATGGCGAAGTAGAAATACTTATCGAGTAGCCGGTAGCGGCCGGCTGCAGGTACGCGAGGAACAGCGGGTGCACCCTGAAGGGTTGAAGCCATGATCCAGCCTCCGCGACGCTTTCTTGAAGCAGGGAATATTTACGGGGCCGGTTGGGGGTTGCGTGGAATGTAGCACGCGCGGTGTTGTCTTCCAACGGCTAAATATCTGGGACGGAAAGAAATAGCCACGGTGGGATGTAGGATCGTTCGCGTGCTGCTCACGCGCACTGATCCGGTTGGTATCCGAGTTCTCCATTGGAGACGAGATGACTGTCGAGGTGGGAGTGATGATGGGCGCGGGCGTTGCCGCGCTGGTGGCGGGACTGGTGCTTGCGCGGGGGCGGTTCATGGCAGCTTCCGGCGCGGGCAGGCTGGTGGTGCTGGGGCCGGTGTTCGATGCGACGGCGCTCGCCATATTTGCCGCGGAACACTTCACGGCAGCGCCCAACCTGATGCCGATCGTGCCGCGGTGGCTGCCGGCTCCTCTGTTCTGGACGTACTTCGTGGGCGCGGCGCTGCTCGCAGCGGCCGTCAGCTTTATTTCGTGGCGGCATGTGCGCTGGTCGGCAACACTGCTCGCGCTGTTGTTCCTGATCAT
>DASVAI010000265.1:0-4686 GCA_036376445.1 Acidobacteriaceae bacterium | reverse complement strand
AAGTTGACGGACTGATACTCCATGCCCATTTTGAAGCTGTTCTTGCCGTAGATCTTGGTGAAATCGTCGGTGACCTGGAAGGTCTGGCTGACTTCGTCGGAGGGCAGGAAGTCGTTGCTGCCCAACTGATTGAGGCCGCCGATGATGATTGCCGGCAGGCCGCCGTTCTCCGGCACCTGGGGAGTGCCCTGGATGCCGTACTGCGCGGGAATGCCCAGGTTGTTGCCCTCGGGGCCGAAGCGCGTGGTGTGCAGGTGGTTGAAACCGACACGGACCACGTTGATGGTCGTGGGCGCAAAGACATGGGTGTAGCCCAGCACGGCCTGGTCAGATTTCGCCGTCTGGTCGCCCTGCTGGAAAGCGCCACCGTCGGCGATACCGCCGAAGATGCCGGGGATGAAATTCGGATCATCCACGTAACTGAAGCGGACGAAGAGCTGGTTCTTCGGGTTCCAGTTGACGTCGCCGCGAACATCGAAGGCGTTGCGGTGTTCGTACAGGTGTGGACTGTTCGTGTAATTGTTGCTAAAGCTCCCGGTGGAGGGCGTAGGGAACAAGTTCATCAGCTTGATTGCGTTGGGATCAATACGGCCCGCAGGGATGTGGTTCAGATTGCAGGCAACAGGATCGAAGATCTTCGTTGTTGGTCCACATGATCCAAATGGATCCCGAACAGGAACTGATGACCCGGTGCGGTTAACAAAGCCGGTGAGCGGATCGACTCCGCCGGCCGGAATCACACGGGTGGTTGCCGGATCCATGATCGTGCCAAGCGGTATTCTCCGGCCCTCTGCATCTGTTCGTGCCTTGGTCGGATCGTTGCCGCCCTGGCCTGTTATCACATCCGACAGGTTGGTGTAGCCGCTATTTCTCTCCAGAAGCGTCGGCACGCTGCCGCTAAGCACGGTGCCCTGTACGCGGCGGAAGCCCTCGTAGTCGCCAAAGAAGAAGACCTTGTCCTTGATGACGGGGCCGCCGATGGAAGCGCCGAACTGGTTCTGCCGCAGCTCGCCCTTTGGCCTGTGGGCGTTGTTCTCAAACCAGTCCGCGGCGTCCAGTACGTCGTTGCGGAAGAACTCCCACACCGCGCCGTGGATGCTGTTGGTGCCTGACTTGATGGTCGCGTTCAAGATGGCGCCTGCGGCGCGACCCTGTTCGGCGCTGAAGCTTGAGGTTTGGACCGAGAACTCCTGGATCGCATCGACCGGCGGCAAGATGACGAAGTTGGTGCCGTTCAGGAAGTCGACCGCGTTGGAGTTGTTGTCAATGCCGTCCAGCAGGTAATTGTTCTGCGCCGGGCGAAGACCGTTGGCCGAGAAGGCGCCCGATGCCGCGTTGCCGCGAGTATCCGCCTGCGGGGTGTTCACGCCGGCAGCAAGCTGCGCGAGGAAGGTGAAGTTGCGGCCATTCAGCGGCAGGTTGTTGACGTTCTCCCGATTGATAACCTGAGCGACCGAGGCATTGTCCGTCTGCAACTGCGGGGGCGCAGAGGTGACTTGTACGGTCTGCGATGCCGCGCCGAGTTTCAACTGAACATTGGCGAGCACGTGCTGGCCGACCGTGACGGTGATGTTCTGCTGGGTCGTGGTCGAGAATCCCGGAGCAGCGACGGTCACGGTGTAGTGGCCGATCCTGACCGGATTGAAGGCATATTCGCCGGAGTTGCCGGAGGTGGATTCCAGCGTGATGCCCTGGTCGGTATTGAGCAGGGTCACTTTGGCGTTGGGAACGGCGGCGCCTGAAGAATCTGTCACCACGCCCGCGATCGCGCCTTCGTCTACCTGGGCTAGGAGACGCTGGGGAGCGAACAGCAGCAGGAGCAGACACGTGAAGGCGAAGCATCTGAACCACGGGAAAACGTTGCGATCAATGGCCATGAAAATAAACCTCTCTCTCCCTGATAAAGGCCCATTTGCTGCGTATGCCCGGTTGGTTTCGAATCTCATCGGGCTCGGGTAACCGGTTACATCCTGCAGGGCACAAGCCACCTGGGAAACCGGTTACATCCAATCGGAGGGAACCATAATCCAATGGCAAAAGACTTGTCAACCAAAAGGTGGAAGCAGGAATAGAACTTAACAACCAGCGGCCAATAGGAGATTGGTACCAGGGATTGCCTGAGTTTCTGCGGCGGGAACGAGCGTGTGGCTGCTGTTGGCATGAACGCCACCTTTCGGTGGGTGCCCGGTAATGCAGGGATCACTTTCTCACCAATTCCATCCGTCGTCTACCGCTTTCCGCGGGCGCGGGCAAAATCATTGTCTGATTTGGTGTTAGCATTGCCGTCTGCACGGGACCCGTAAGGATGCCGCGTCACATACGAGATTTTCAGTTCCTCTCCCGTCGCTCGCTCCTGAAAGGCCTCGGGACCGTGCCCCTGCTGCTACGGAGCTCGCCGTTGCACGGGTACTCCCTCCTTTTTGGGGCACCCGAGATTTCCGATCGTGATCTTCCGCTGCACGTCTCCGATGTTCGGCTGGTTCCGCACTACCCGAAGCAGTCCGCCCTGGAAGAGGTGCTGCGGCTGGTCCCGCCCGGCTCCGATCAATATGTAACAGAAGGATACGCATTTTCCATCCAAACCGCGCTCGACCGGTGGAGCGATGCCCTGCGCGCATCAGCGCGCGATCACGCGACGCTGGCCGCGATGTTGGACCCGGCGATCCACGCCGCTTCTCTCGAATCTGCGGACACGACCCTGCGCGACAGCCAGGGGCTGCAGATTGTGAGAAGGAGCTTTACCGGCGGTACCGCTGCGGGACGTGACGGCTTTCTTCGCGGGATGGATCGATGGCTGGCGGACCTCACGCGGATAGAAGTGGCGGAGTTTCAGATCACTGCTCTGGAACAGACCTCCACCGCGCCGCTCAAAGCGCACCTCGAGATTCGCTACGACCTGGTATGCGTTCGCGCAGACCAGACGCGCGAGGAGCGGGTGGGTGTGTGGCGCACGGAGTGGACGCGCGACAGCGCCGCTGGATGGAAAGCGAATCGATGGGAGGCGGTTGGTGAGACGGTGAGCCGTGCGCATGGCGGCTTTGCGGATGTGAGCCGCCATGCGCTCGGCGGGATAGATTCGTACGAGCGCCAGATGCTGCATGGTTCCGACTACTGGCGCACCGTGCTGGACGGCGCCTGTGGTGTCGATGTCTACGGCAATAACGGCATCGCAGCCGGCGACTTCGACAACGATGGGTTCGATGATCTATATGTTTGCCAGCCGGCCGGGCTGCCGAATCGCCTCTACCGCAATCGCGGTGATGGCGCGTTCGAGGATGTGACAGACAAGGCCGGCGTCGGAGTGCTGGACAACACAGCGTGCGCGCTCTTCGCCGATTTCCGGAATAAGGGATTACAGGATCTGCTCGTCGTTTGCGGCTCGGGTCCGCTCTTATTTCTGAATCAAGGCGACGGCACCTTTGCCATCAAGCGAGATGCCTTCCAGTTCGCGCGCGTTCCGGAAGGTACGTTTACCCATGCAGCTATTGCTGACTACGACCGCGATGGCCGGCTGGACATCTACTTCTGCCTCTACAGCTACTATCTGGGCCTCGATCAGTATCACTATCCGGTGCCCTACTTCGACGCGCGCAACGGACCGGCGAATTTTCTGCTGCACAACGAAGGCGATGGCAGGTTCGTTGACCGGACCCAAGCCGCAGGCCTGAACGCCGAGAACGACCGCTACAGTTTTGCGTGCGCGTGGGGCTCGTCGGGCCCGGGTGGCCTTCCTGATCTGTACGTTGCCAACGATTTCGGCCGCGGCAATCTATATCGCAACAATGGCAATGGCACATTCACCGCCGCTTCCAGCCAGGCGCAGGTGCAGAAAGCGGGCGCGGGCATGAGTGCCGCGTGGAGCGATTTTGACAACGACGGACACCAGGACATCTACGCCGCGAATATGTGGTCGGCCGCGGGACAGCGCGTGGCCGGGCAGAAAATGTTTCATCAGAAGGCCGGCGAAGAGATTCGCAATCTCTATCGCAGGCATGCCTGCGGCAATTCGCTGTACCGCAACCTGGGCAACGGGAGCTTCGAAGAAATCGGCGAGCGCGCCGGAGTGGCCATGGGTCGCTGGTCCTGGTCGTCGGATTTCTGGGACTTCGATCACGACGGCTATCCCGATCTGTACGTCGCAAACGGATACGTCTCCGCGCCGGACAAGAGCGGCGATCTTGCGAGCTTCTTCTGGCGTCAGGTGGTGGGCAAATCGCCCGACGATGCCACACCGACGCCCGCATATGAGCACGGGTGGCAAGCGCTGAATGAGCTAATCCGCTCCGATCGCTCCTGGAATGGTTACGAGCGAAATGTAATGTTCGCCAACAATCGTGATGGCACATTTGCGGAAGTCTCCGGGGCGGTCGGGCTCGATTTTGCGGAGGACGGGCGATCTTTTGCACTGGCGGACATCGACCATGACGGGCGGCTCGAAGTGGTGCTGAGGAATCGGAACGCCCCGCAGCTTCGCATTCTGCATAACAACATGCCGGAGCTCGGGCATTCGATTGCCTTCCGCTTGAGCGGGAAGCAAAGCAATCGGGACGGCATCGGCGCTGCCGTTACCGTAGAGGCCGGCGAGCTGCGCCAGACAAAGTATCTGCAGGCGGGCTCGGGGTTTCTGTCGCAGCACTCGAAAGAGCTCTTCTTCGGCCTGGGTACGCACGAGGGAACCGTACGCGC
>DASVAI010000249.1:0-3573 GCA_036376445.1 Acidobacteriaceae bacterium | reverse complement strand
CCCACCGCGTCATAGCCATACTTCGATTCGTTGATCAGGCTCATGCCGTGCTTGCCGTCGCCGAGGTCGGCCCAGCGCATCGCGGGCACTTCAAACTTCGCCTTCTCCACGCTGTTGTTGCGCGTGGTGGGACGATCAATCGTGCCGTAAGGGATTTCGTAAGTCGCGAACGGACCGGATGCCGCCAGCGGAAACGCCGCCTTCAGCAGGATGTGCCGCTCGTGCCAGTCGAAGTCGTTGGTGACCACGACGTGGTCCGAGCCGGTGTAGAGCGTGATGTCCTGCACGAACTTTGAGCTCTGCCACGTGTGCACGACGCGAATGGTCGCGCGCAGCGGGCCATGCTCGGTCAGCGTCACGGAGTCTGCCTTGTCCAGCGTTGTCGGCGGAACATCCAGCGTGCCGGGATCGATGTTCCACGCGTCGTACTCCTTCGGGGTGTCCTTGAACGCCTGGAGTTGGTTGCCGCAGCCGCCCGAGGCAATGGTCTCGAAGCTGGCCTTCTTGTCATAGAGCGACGTGATACAACCCGTATTCGGATCGACCGTGACACGTAGAGTCGCGTTCTCAATGGTCAGGCCGTTGGCCTTCACATCCGAAACCGCCGCGCGCTTGCCAGGCACCGCGTGCAGCACCTGATAGCCGAGGGACGGCACACCCTCTGCACGAAACAGCAGGTGATACGTATTCGTCTTCTTGCCGCTCTCGACGATCTGCGATGGCAGCACACGGCCCTTCGCGTCGAGTAGCGAGATGCCCTCCGGAGCGGCAGCCGGCATTTCCACCTTTGCCTCCGCGATACCGGAGCGCTCCCATCCCAGGGGATTGATGACCATCACCGGAACGCTGCCCGCGGGCACCCGCGTGTTCACGTGCGCCTGGATGCGATCGAGAGACTTGGTGCTGATCTCGTTCGCCGCCCAGTGAACCTGGTTGTATTGGTCCTGCGCTTCCTTGTAGATGATGCCGATGCCGGACCCCGCCGCCAGATCATGAAACTGGTTGAAGAGCACAAGCTTCCACGCGTCGGTCAATTCGGTCTGCGGATAGTTGCGTCCATCGAGCCATGCCAGCGATGCGTATTTCTCCGCATTCAACAGCCACTCCTCGCTATCGCGCATGTTGCGCTTGTGGTTGGCCTGGGTAGTGAAGACGCCGCGGTGATATTCGAGATAGAGTTCGTCTTTCCATGTCGGGACGCTGATCTGTCCCGCGCCGGGTGTGGGCAGCTTGGTGTCTCCCTTGGCCAGCGTTTCGTAGTTCCAGGTCGGCGAGTTGGGCGCGATCTCTTTCTCTACCGTGGAGAAATACGGCTGGGCCGTTCCGAACTCTGAGCGCGGCACTACCTTGTTCGGCTGCATCCAGTGCAGTCCCTGGTCGAGCATGGCACGCGTGGGGCCGCCGCCGTGGTCGCCCACGCCGAACAGATCCATCACTTCCGTCATGCCCGGCGCACGATTGCGCGCCTCCACTGTGTTCTGCGCCAACCGTACGGGATTCAGGTCCGTGTTGGCATAGTCGTGCGGGAAGTAGGTGAGCACCTTGCTGCCGTCCGGCGACTCCCACCAGAAGAGTTTCAGCGGCAACTGATTGGTGTCGTTCCAGGTCATCTTCTGAGTTACGAAATAGTCGATGCCCGAGCGCTTGTAGATCTGCGGCAGTTGCCAGTTGTAGCCGAAGGAATCCGGGTTCCAGCCGATGCGCGTGGTGACACCGTAAAGCTTCTGGAAGGTCTCTTGTCCGACGAGAATCTGGCGCACCAGTGATTCGCCATCCGGCATATTCAGGTCCGGCTCTAGCCACATGCCGCCCACCAGTTCCCAGCGGCCTTCCTGAATGCGCTTTTTGATCTCGCCATTCAGCTCCGGATACTTGTCTGCAACCCACTGGTTGTACTGCGCGGCAGACTGCGTGTAGGTGTAAGTGGGATATTCATTCATCAACTGTGCCGCGGTGCCGAAAGTGCGCTTCACCACGTCGACCGTTTCGGTCCACGGCCAGAGCCATGCCGCGTCAATGTGCGAGTTGCCGGTCAGGTGCATGTCCGCCTGCTGCAGCGTTGGCTTCAATGCTTCCAATGACTGCTCCGCGTGCTTGAGCGAGTCGTCGAATCTTGCCTGGTCTTTCTTGTCCAGCGCCTGGATGTCGACATCCCCGACCGCCTTAGCCAGCGTCGCCTGGTCGGCGGCGGCGTCCTTCGAGAGCGTGGGGATGAGCAGCGCCGCGGTCATGAACTCCGTGTTCAGGTCGGAAGGGTTGGGCCGGTTGGTGGCAAAATCCAACGTCAGGACACTGCCAATGTGTTTCTCATCCACGGTAGGCAGCAATTTGACCGCCACCAGCACCTTGTCGCCAGGCTTCGCGTTCTCAAAGAGCACGATGGGCTCGAGGTCATCACCCAGAGCAACGCGGCGGCCGTTGAAATAGATGATCTCCGGCACTGGCCCGTTCGCCTCTGCGCGGAGTCGGAACCATACGCGCGCTCCGGTAAGGTCGTAGCCGTTCAGTGTCTCCGGCACTTCAATCTCGCGCCGCAGCCAGACGGCCTCCTTCGGCGCAATCAGATGATGTTGACGGTTGCCCTGCGCATCCACCAGCTTCCAATTGCTGTCGTCCAGCGTCGGATCTTCCCCGTGCGGCACATCACCCTCGTGGTAGCGCCACTGACCGCTGGGCAGCAAATTCAGGCTGTCCAGTCGCCGCATGGTGGCTTCTTCCTGGGAAGTCAGGTTCACCCCCGGACGGTGCCCGTGATTCATTTCAAAGAGTTGTGCGCGAAGCGGCACGGGAGCGCATGCTGCAAGGACAAGCGCAGCGCTGCAGGCGAGACAATGGATGGTACGCAAGGCGGTCTCCTTAAGCGAAAGCAATGGGAATCTGGCTTTCGAGCAGTTTCAGAAATGCGGTGAGATGGTGAGTCTTGTTTTGTGCCGCCGTTCTTTGACGGAAGCACGGCGTCGACATTTCTCGTTCACCTGACTGCATGTGTGAATCTGCTTTTGCGGCGTGTGGGAACGTCGAACAGAAAGCACCGCAATTGTAAGCGAGAGAGGGCGAACGTGGGGCGCTGCTTCGGGCGAAAGCCGGAAAATTGGCGCCAGACCGTACTCAGTAAGACCGGCTCAGTAGTAGTCGGCACAGCTCATGTAGTAGCCGCACCGCCGGCACACCAGCTTGCAGCGGCTGCTCTCCAGCTTTGCCGCGCAGTTTGGACACCAGCAGCAGATGTGCTCCGCGGCGTGTTCTTTCTCCAGATCGGCAGGCTGGCACCCGCCGGGAACAGTTAGTGACATTAGCGGAAGACTACTCCATGGCGCGGCTCCCGTTCATTCGGAATCGACGCGCATCCCATAGAATGAACTTCTAAAAGCAACTGGAAAGAGGAGCAGGTATGGACCGGAAAGCAACAGCGGTGTGGCAGGGCGGACTGAAGGAGGGCAAGGGCCGAATCTCGACCGACAGCGGCGTCCTGAAAGATGCACAGTATTCGTTCAGCACCCGGTTTGAAAGCGGCATCGGCACCAATCCCGAGGAACTCATCGCCGGCGCACATGCAGGATGTTTCACCATGGC
>DASVAI010000247.1:0-8494 GCA_036376445.1 Acidobacteriaceae bacterium | reverse complement strand
GCCATGGTTTCGTTAGCGGCGACCATGAAGTCTTCAATCAGGTTGGTGGCTCGATTTCGAAGGACCGCCTTGATGTCCTGCACCTGTCCGTCGATGACGACCGGATCGGCCTCGATGCGATTGAAGTCAAGGGCGCCCTGCTTGATGCGGCCGTTGCGGATGGCTCGCGCGGCTTCGTCCTGCAGGCGTAACTGGGCCTGCAGTTCCGGCGAGGCGGCGACCTTGGGGTCTGGGTCGGCTTTGCCTTCCAGCCACGGACCGACCTTGCTGTAAGCGAGCTGTGCGCGGTTATGAACCAGGGCGCGATAGATGGACTGTTGCTGGAGGTTGCCGTCGGCATCGACCACGAATTCGACGACCATGGCAGGCCGGTCCTCGTTTTCGTTGAGTGAGGTGAGATCAGTGGACAACTCGTTGGGCAGCATGGGGAAATTTCGCGTCGCCGTGTAGACCGTCCTGGTCTGCTCGGCAGCGTGCTTGTCGATGGGCGAGTCCTTCGCGACGGAAGCGGAGACATCGGCGATGCCGACGCGGACGCGGATGCCGCCGGGAATGCGCTCGGCCCACTCGATCTGGTCCAGGTCGCGGGAGGTGTCGTTGTCGATGGACGACCAGAGGAGGCCGCGGAGGTCGCGCGTGCCGGCAGGTGGCCGTGAGCCGTTGGCGCGGATGCTGTCGACTTGTTCTTTGGTTCCGGGCGAAAGATCAGGATGAAAGCCCTGGTGCATCATCTCGTTAAATGCGGCGGATGCGAGATCGAAGGGATGGTTGGACACGGAAGCCCAGCGTATCACCCGGGTTTGGGTCCCGATGACCCCTCCGGCTTGCTGACTTCATGGGAATACCGAAATCTGTGATTTCCTTTAGGTGGAGATCTGCTTGGACGTTTATCTGGTGGATGGTACTTACGAACTGTTCCGGCACTACTATGCCTTGCCGTCTGCGCGGGACGTGGATGGGCGGGAGGTGGCGGCGGTTCGGGGTGTGCTGTCCTCTGTGCTGGGGATGATCAAGGAAGGAGCCACGCATATAGCCGTGGCTACCGATCATGTCATTGAATCGTTCCGCAACGATCTGTGGCCCGGCTACAAGACAGGCGAGGGCGTGGAACCGGATCTACTGGCGCAATTTTCACTTCTTGAAGAGGTGCTGGAGGCAGCCGGCGTCGTGGTGTGGCCAATGGTGGAGTTCGAGGCGGACGATGCGCTGGCGGCCGGTGCTGCTGCCGCTGCGCTCGATCCGCGGGTTGAGCGGGTCATGATCTGCACGCCTGACAAGGACCTGGCGCAGTGTGTTCGCGGTACGCGGATCGTTCAACTGAACCGGCGGACCCGGCACATTCGCGATGAAGCTGGAGTTATGCAGAAGTTCGGTGTACTGCCGGCATCTATTCCCGATTACCTGGCGCTGGTGGGCGATGCCGCGGATGGCTACCCGGGCCTGCGCGGATGGGGCGCGAAGTCGTCGGCCGCCGTGCTGGCGAAGTTCGGTCACCTGGAATCGATTCCATCGGATTCTCTCGAGTGGAGAGTGAATGTCATGAATGCAGGCGTGCTCGCCGCCACCCTTGTGCAGGAACGCGAGCAGGCGATGCTCTTTCGAAGACTGGCCACTCTGCGAACCGATATTCCGCTGTTTGAGGATGTCGACGAGCTGCTATGGAAGGGACCGAAGCCAGCATTCGAGCAGATTGGCCCGCGACTGGATGCGGCGGTGACGGAGAGTTCGCGCGGCATGAAGGAAAAGAGGCGCGTGAAGCCTAGGGTTGTAGCGCCCGAACTCCCGGTGCCCTGACAATAGAAGTGATGCGGATACGTGTGATTGGGGGCGGGCTGGCTGGGCCGGAGGCGGCTTTGACGGCGGCTCGGCTGGGCTGTGATGTGTTGTTGTACGAGATGCGGCCGGTGCGGCAGACGCCGGCGCATCAGACGCCGGATTTTGGCGAGCTGGTGTGCTCGAACTCGCTGAAGTCGGAGAGCGAGAACACCGCGCCGTGGCTGCTGAAGCAGGAGATGCGGAGGGCGGGGAGTGCCTTGCTGCGGATTGCCGACGAATGTGCGGTGCCCGCAGGGCACGCGCTGGCGGTGGACCGCGAGGAGTTCTCGCGGCAGATCGGCGAGGCGATTGCGCAAGAACCTCGGATCACGGTGGTGCGCGAAGAGGTGACGGCAATCGAAAGTCCGGAAGGAAACTTTGACGGGCTGACGGGATTCGATGGCTTCACCATAATTGCGAGCGGGCCGCTGACCTCGCCGGCGCTTGCGAGCGAGATTGCGCGGCTTGCGGGGACGGAGCACCTGGCGTTCTACGACTCGATTTCGCCCATTGTGGATGCAGAGACGATCGACCGCGACAAGGTGTACATGGCCGCGCGGTGGGACAAAGGCACGGCGGATTACATCAACTGCCCGATGACGAAGGAGGAGTACGACCGCTTCTACGACGCATTAGTGACGGCCGAAGGCGTGGAGGCGAAGGAGTGGGAGCGGCTGGAATATTTCGAGGGCTGCCTTCCCATCGAAGAACTGGCGCGGCGCGGGCGGGACACGCTGCGCTTCGGACCGATGAAGCCAGTGGGCCTGCGCGATCCGCGGACGGGGAAGACGCCGCATGCGGTGGTGCAGTTGCGCTGCGAGAACCTGCGCGCGGATTCGTACAACCTTGTGGGATTCCAGAACCACCTGAAATATGGCGAGCAGTCGCGGGTGCTGCGGCTGATTCCGGGCCTAGAGAATGCGCGATTCCTGCGCTACGGACAGATACACCGAAACACCTATATCCAGTCGCCGAAGCTGCTGGATGAGACGTTGGCGATGCGCGAGCATCCGCGCGTGATGTTTGCGGGCCAGATTTCGGGCGTTGAAGGGTACACAGAATCGATCGCGATGGGCATGCTGGCGGGCCTCTATGCCGCGCGGCGCACGCACGGGTTGCCGGTGATTCCGACACCGCGCGGGACAGCGCTGGGGTCGCTGGTGAACTACATTACGAAGGCTGACGCCAAGCACTTCCAGCCGGCGAATATCACGTTCGACCTGCTGGAGCCGCTGGACGAAGAGACACGACGAAGTGTGCGCGACAAACGCGAGCGGCACCGCATGGTGTGCGAGCGCGCGCTGGCTGCATTTGATGCATGGTGGTCACAGCAGGCGACCGCAGTCGCGGTGTGAGCGCCTCCCACCAAAGTGCCAAAGTCCGGTACTGTCCGGGTCATGTTATTTAGGTAACCCGCGTTGCTACGATGACCGCAAACCGATGGGCTCGCCACGAGAGTGAAGTGCGCCCGCGCCAGGAGCGGTATGCGTCACGCGAAAGTTTCCCTGCTTTCTCTGTTGTTTGCGTGTTTCCTCGGATTGATAGCGGGCTGCGGTTCGACAGGCACCGACTCGGGTGGCGGCAGCTTTACGATCGGCGCGGATTCCGCGGTGACGATTGCGCAGGGCGAGAGCCGCACATTCACGGTGACACCGACGGGCTCGTCGGATTTCAAGGGCTCCATTCAAGTTTCCGTCAGCGGGATGCCGAGCGGCGTGACGTTGTCGCCGACGACCGTTTCGGTAACAGCGGGCATCAAGACGACATTCACGCTGAGCGCCGCCGCCGATGCCACGGTAGGTACGGCGAATCTGGCGGTGGAGGGCGTCTCGGGCGCTCTGAATGCGCGCACGGCCGTGAAGCTGACCGTGACGGCAAGCGCACCGCCGCCCTCAGTGGGGGACTTTACGCTTACCGCGGCACCGCCGACGTTGACCTTGACGCCGGGCGCGAGCGCACAGGTGACGCTCGCAAGCACGGCAAAATCGGGCTTCAGCGGCACGATTGCAGTGGCGGTGAGCGGCTTGCCGACCGGCGTGACGATTTCGCCGTCGACGATCACGGTGACGCCGAATAATCCATTGTCCGTAACGTTGACCGCGGCAAACGATGCTCCGGCGGCCGCGACTCCGGTGCAGGTCCGCTTCACCGGCACTTCGGGATCGCTCTCGCACATGGCTTCGGTCCAGGTGAGCGTGAGCGCGACGGCGGACTTCAGCATGACGATGGCGCCCAGCTCGATTGCGGTGGCACAGGGAACGCAGAGCAACACGCTGCAATTAGGAGTAACAGGCAACAACGGATTTGCCGGACAGGTGACGTACACGGTGAGCGGATTGCCGCAGGGGGTGACGCTTACTCCGGCGACGGGGACGCTGGAGGACGGCTGGGTGGAGCCGATGGTGTTTAACGCGGCGGCCAACGCCGCGATCGGCAATGCGACGGTGACGATCACCGGAGTATCCGGAGTGCGGAGGCATACGGTGACGGTAGCGCTGACGGTGACCGCACCGGCACCTCCGGATTCCGTAGCGCTGGCGCTCGCACCGGACAGCGCGACGATAACGATAGGGTCGATCGCTACGGTTTCTGTAACAGCAACGGCGACGCAAGGCTATACAGGCACCGTGAACGTGACAGCGGCGGGTCTGCCTGCCGGGGTGACGATGCTGCCCGCAACGGCAGACCTGGCGCCCGGCGTCTCCCAGACGTTTATGCTGGCTGCTTCCGCCAATGCTCAGCCGGGGAGCGCCACCGTGACGTTTACGGGGAAGGTGAATTCTGTGACGGGCAGCGCGGACCTGGCGCTGACGGTCGCAAATCCGGCGAGCAGCGGCGTTGATGTGCCGACTTGGCACTACGACAGTGCGCGGACGGGTCTGAACTCGATGGAAACGGTGCTGACGCCCGCGGAAGTGGCCACAACGGCATTCCAGAAGAGCGGAGTCTGGCCGACAGATGGTGCAGTAGACGCGCAGCCGCTGTATATCTCAGGGCTGACCATCGGCTCGCAGGTCCATAACGTGCTGTACACGGCGACAGAGAACGGCACGGTATATGCGCTGGACGCGATGAACGGGACGCAACTGTGGAAGACCTCTGCACTGGGAGCGAATGAGACGGCGGCGGACAACCAGGGGTGCAGCGAGCTGGGGCCGCAGGTGGGGATCACGGCGACGCCGGTGATCGATCGCTATTACGGACCGGACGGCGCGATCTTCCTGGTCGCGAAGACGAAGGACAGCAATGGCATTTACCACCAGCGACTGCATGCGCTGGACCTGACCACGGGCGCGGAACTTAGCGGGAGCCCGGTGGACATCACGGTGATGTTCGGTACAGCGAGCTTCGATCCTGGGGTCTTCGTGGAGCAGGCGGCGCTGTTGGTGAGCAACGGCATTGTGTATCTGTCATGGGGAGCGCCATGCCACCAGACGACGTTCGATTACAGCGGCTGGGTGATGGCATATAACGAGAGCACGCTGGAGCAACTGTCGGTGCTGGACGTGACGCCGGGCGGGAGTGGTGGCGGCATCTGGATGAGCGGCGCCGGACCGGCGGCGGATGCGAACGCCAGCGTGTTCCTGATCACATCGGAGGGAACATTTGACACCACGCTTGATGCAAATGGGAATCCGCAGAACAGCAACTACGGCAACGGGTATCTGAAAATCCAGGCGCCGGGCGGCGTGATGACGGTGTTTGACTACTTTGAGCCGCTGAATGGCGTGCCCGGAGCCACGCACTATGCCGATCAGGGTTCTGGCGGCGTGATGCTGGTGCCGGATACTGCAACGGGTTCGGCGCTTGCCATCGGCGCGGGGAAAGATGCGAACATCTATGTGATGTTCAGTGAAGGCAATGTGCTGGGGGAATACAACGGCACGACCGACCGCAACTACCAGACGCTGACTGCGGGCCTGCCCAATGGTGCCACTTCGTCGCCGGCGTATTTTAATGGCGAGTTCTACTATGGCGGTTCTGGCGATGCACTGAAGGCGTTTGGCCTGAACGTGGCCGGATCGACTGTCACGAGCCAGTCGGCAAGTGTCCTTGGCGCAGCGGGTGCCACGCCGGTGATCAGCGCCGACGGGACGAGCACGGCGGTACTGTGGGCACTGGACACAACGGCGACCGGCGGGGCGGTGCTGCACGCGTACGACGCCACCAATCTGGCGACACAGCTTTACAGCAGTGCGACCAATGCATCGCGCGACGCGGTGGGCTCAACCAACGAGCATGCGGTGCCGGTTGTGGCTAACGGTTACGTCTACATCGGAACGCAGGCGGGGGTCGCCGTCTACGGTCCGGTGGCCGGAACCTGCAGTGCCGTCACCAGAGTTCCCAGCCCGTTTGCTGTTTCCAGAGGTCCCAGAGCGTTGTGCCAGGGTTGGGGAAACTAGAAGCGGGGGCGTCACGATTTTGTATCAGCGACCGTTCTGTTTCGACGCGTTACGGGCACGAACTTTAAACCAGATGGGCGAGCCGGCAAAGCCAAAGGCGTCGCGAATCTGATTTTCCAGAAAGCGCTCATAGGAGAAGTGCAGACGCACCTGACGATCGGTGAAGAGCACGAACGTGGGCGGTGCGACCGCAGCCTGTGTCATGTAGTAGATGCAGATTTTCTTTGAGGCAGGCACGGTGGCGCGCTGGAAGTCGACGCGATCGAGGAATCGGTTCATCTGGCCGGTGGAGACGCGTTTGCGGCGCTCGGTGGCGACGAGCGTGATGGCCTCGTAGAGCCGGTGTAGATTGGTGCGGTGCGCCGCGGAGAGGAAGACAACAGGCGCGTAGTCGAGGTATTTGAGGACGCGGCGGAGTTGTTCTTCGAAAATATGCCGATCGGCTGGCGGCTTGTCATCTGTACGCGCGGTGGTGACGAGATCCCATTTGTTCACGACGATGATGACGGAGCGGCCGCTCTCGTGCGCGTAGCCGCCGATCGTTGCGTCGGCGGAGGTGACGCCTTCCGTGGCGTCGATGATGAGGAGGGCGACGTCGGCGGCTTCAAGGTGCCGGCGCGCCATGATGACGGAGAGCTTCTCGGCCATCAAATGTGTTTTGCCTTTGCGCCGGATGCCGGCGGTGTCGACGAAGCGGTACTGCGTGCCCTGGTGCTCCACGACTTCGTCAACGGCGTCGCGCGTCGTGCCGGCGATCGGCGAGACGATGGCGCGTGATGAGTTGGTGAGCGCGTTGAGCAGCGTGGACTTACCGACGTTGGGCCGCCCGATGATGGCGATGGAGGTTTCGCGCTGCTGGTATTCGCCGTGAGTGCGGTGATGTGACTCGATCTCGGCTGCGGCTTCCGCGGAGATTTCTTCCTGCTCCTGCTCGGGGAACTTCAACGTGTCAAATACGGCTTCGAGGAGATCGCCGATGCCTGCTCCATGCTCGGCAGAAACAGGGAAGAGCGCCTGCACGCCGAGGCGGCGGAAGTTTTCCGCCTGAGGAAGAAGCTGATCGGTGTCGATTTTGTTGACAGCGAGGAAGATAGGTTTGCCGGAACGGATGAGCAGGCGGGCGAGTTCCATGTCCGGCGCGGCGAGCTCGGTGCGTCCGTCGATCACCATGATGATGAGCTGCGCTTCGTCAAACGCGGCGCGGGCCTGGCGGAAGATTTCTGCGGGAATGAGGTTCGGGTCGTCGGGCACGATGCCGCCGGTGTCGATGAGGCGTGCGGTGCGACCGGCCCATTCGACTTCGCCGTAGATACGGTCACGGGTGATGCCGGGCTCATCGCCCACGATGGAGCGGCGCGAGCCGGTGAGGCGATTGAAGAGCGTGGACTTGCCGACGTTGGGCCGACCGCAGATAGCAAAGGCGGGGAGGTCTGCAGCGCGCGACTGGTTGGCGAATATGCCGCGGGAAGGCTTTTCGGCCGTGTCGAGGTGGCGATTGATCTGGGATTCGCGCTGGGATTCGCGTTGTGTTGCGGCTTCGAGATCGGCGGCGGAAGGCTCGATACGGCGGGCGGCCGCGCGTGCCTTCTCGCGCTGCGCGGGTGTGAGGGCGCGGCTCTTGTCGGCTTCGCCGGCCTTGCGGGAGCGCGAGCCGAGTTCAGCCGCGCGCTGGCGCTTGGTCTCGAGCCGCGCTGCGTTGGCGTCCTTCCGGCTGCGGTTGCGTGCCGACCGTTGGCGTGTGGCCTGCTGCTTTTGGAATTTCTTTGATGGCACGGCGGCGGTTTCTTTTCTGACGGCGATGGTGTGCCTGACTATTATAGAGAGAGCGAAAGCCCCGCCCATCCAGCAGTGTCTTCTACCAGCCAATTCGTGCCTAAACTGCCGAAGGTTTATGACTTCTTCGCTCCCGGGGGCGTGCTTTCGCGGTCGAGCTTGCCGTATGAGTTCCGGCGCGGGCAATTGGAGATGGCGCAGGCGGTGGAGCGTGCGCTGGGGAAGCATGAGCACCTGATTGTGGAGGCTGGGACAGGCACGGGCAAGACGCTGGCATATCTGCTCCCGGCGCTGCGAACGGGACAGCGCGTGATTGTCTCGACGGGAACGAAGAACCTGCAGGAGCAGCTTTACTTCAAGGATGTGCCGTTTCTGGAGTCGCTGCTGGGGCCCCTGCGCGTGTGCTACATGAAGGGGCGCGCGAATTATCTTTGCCGCCACAAGCTTTATGCCCTGCGCGACCAGCCGATTCTGAATGGACTCGAAGAGATCGATCAATTCCA
>DASVAI010000241.1:0-7957 GCA_036376445.1 Acidobacteriaceae bacterium | reverse complement strand
GCGCACCGGTCTCTTGCCGCGTCTTCTCCTCTCAATGCAGATCGCGCTTGCGCTTGTGCTTGTCGTCGGCTTCGGGCTCATCTCAGTCAGCCTCGTCCGCATGTACCGCACCGGCCCAGGCTTCGATCCGCACGATGTAAGTCTCGTCAGCCTGCGTATGACAAAGCAGCCCCTCGACTGCGCGCTGCTCGTCACTGCCACCGGTCTTTACGGCGCCTACCGCACCGCGCGCCGCACCAGCGATCGCACCGAGTACTAAACCGTTCTCACAAAGACCGCGAGGTCAGCCGTACCAGCGCCACTCCCTGCCGGGTCAGCATGATCCGTAGATTGGTCTTGCCATTCTTGACCTCGATCGAGTGCGGCGCCACAACCCGCTCCAGCCTTCCGGCGCGAACCAACTCCTGCTGCTGAGCGGCACTAGGCTTCTGCGGACTACCCATGCGCTGCCACACCCTATATGCATTGCTGTGCGACGCATCCATCAGGAATACCTCTTCCATCACCTGCGTACTCGCCACGCCGCGTACTTCGAGTGCCACATTCGCCGGGGCCGCCGGCACATCCGCATCGTGGTAGTTCCACAGCAGCACGTCTATCTCATGCTTCCGTCGGGTAGCAACGGCATCGACGTCCGACTGATTCGTCACACTCCGGGTGACGACCTGCTCGACCGGCAACGCGCCAGTGCTCTCCGTCCGCACCCAATCACCACCCATCATGGCCATCATGCGGAAGACATTCAGCACTGCCTTGTCTACACCGTTCGTCGCCAGCTCGCGAAAGCCCGCGAAGTAGGGCTGATCCTCAAACGTGAACGCCCACGTCACCGCGCCATGCACTTGCACACCATGCGCGCGCGCCAGCTCCCACGTGCGTGCTGTCGTCTCGGCCACACTAACGCCATAGAGCGGCCCGTTGCGATAGCCGTTCTGCGCGCTCTGACATGCCGCGCATCCCTCCGGATCGCTTTCGCCCAGTACGATCGGTGTGTTACGCCATTCCGGATAACTCGCCACCACTTCCATGCCCCGTTCCACTGCGGCAAGCTGGCGTCCCACATCCATCACCACATGCCCATTCACAAACTTCGGCGAGCCCTTCGGGTGATAGCTGATGAAGTCCAGGGGAGCCCCCGTACCGCCAGTTGCCGCGTTCTTGCCATGCGCGCAGTGTTCGAGAAACTGCCGCAGAAACGCCTCGCTGGTGCTGACGCCGTTCTTTGCTGGATACACCCCAGTCGATTCCGGCCCGCCGATCTTTGCGTTGGGCAGCACCTTGCGCACTGCCGCGGCCGAAACATCATAGAGCCGGTCATACTCCTCTGGGGTGCCATGCCAGTACGCGATGTCCGGCTCGTTCCACACCTCCCATAGCCAGCCGTTCACTGCCGTTCCATAGCGTGTCTTCAGATGGGCTGCATATGTCTCGACCAGCTCGCCCCACTTCGCGTAGTCCTTCGGCGGATAGCTCCATCCGGTAAAGACATCACCCTTGGGAAAGTTATGCCGATAGGGCTTCGGATGCGTCGACATCGCCTCGGGCATGAAGCCCAGTTCCACAATCGGGCGTACGTGGGCGGCGCGCATCGCATCGAAGATACGGTCCGTAATAGTCCAGTCATACACCGGCGTGCCGTCTACGCGTTCCGTATACACATTCGTCGAGCCCCACTTCAGCGAGCCCTCGCCATTGCCGGTGGTAAACAGGTTGTGCACGCGAAAGTAGACAGGCGCATCCGCAGTATGGCCCAGCTCGCCCAGTTCATCCAGCAGCTTCTGCCCATGGGGACCATAGACGTAGTTGGGCTCATCCGCGCCAAAGTAACTCCAGATAGGACTTACGGTGTCCATCCGCGTATCCGCATGAACCGTCACATGAACATTCGCAGCGTTTTCGCCGCACACGCCGGGCAGCACAGAGATGAGCAAGAGTGCCGGAAAAGCAAAAAGTGCGCGCCAAAATATTGGCCGATGCATGCCGCCACTATATACAAGTGAGATCAGCCGGGGTCCTGGAAGATGGCACGCGGCCGATCGCAAATCCGCCTCGAGAAAAGATCAACCTCTACGGAACCAGGATCCCATCTATCGCGTATGTACCTGTGGTATACCCACAGAGCTTGTGGCATACTCATGTGGTCGTTACACAGGAGAACACTGCAGCATGTCCGATCCCAGACTTGATCTTCTTCAGGGAACACTCGACCTCATGGTCCTTCAGACCCTCGCCGCTATGGGCGATCTCCATGGCTATGGCATCGCGCGCCGAATCGAGCAGATCTCCGGCGACACCATCCTGCTCAACCAGGGCACCATCTATGCCTCGCTCGTCCGCCTGCAGAACCGCGGCTGGATCAGCGCCGCCTGGGGCATCTCCGACAACAACCGCAAAGCCAAATACTACTCCATCACGCGCAGCGGCCGGAAGCAGCTCGCGCGCGATACGGCAGACTGGCAGCGCCTCGCCGACGTGATGGGCCGCGTCCTCGCGCAAACTCCGGAAGGTGACAAATGATCGCTTCTCTCCGCTCCGCCCTCGCCCGCAGCCGCGCCTTTCTAAGCAAAGCCCCACGCGATGCTGACTACGAGCAGGAACTCGCCTCGCATCTGGACTTCGCAGTCGAGGAGAATGTTCGCCGCGGGCTCTCACCGGAGGAAGCACGGCGCCAGGCGCTCGTTCGCTTCGGCGGCATGGAGCAGTCGCGCGAGAAGCAGCGTTCTGCACGCGGATTGCCCGCGCTCGACATTCTCATGCAGGACCTCCGCTACACCCTGCGCACTCTGCGCCGCGACCGTGTCTTCACCCTGGTTGCGATCCTTATTCTCGCCATCGGCATCGGCACTAACATCGCGGTCTTCAGCGTAGTCAACACGCTCATGCTGCGACCGCTTCCGTTCCACGATTCCGCGCGCCTGCTCTGGATTGGACCCGGAGTCTTCGACGGTAACTGGTCCGCGGCCACTTATTCCGTCGACGCGTACAAAGAACTCATCGAGCGCAATCGATCCTATGAAGGCATCGCCGGCTACTTCGCGTTCTCGTCTCCGGACAACGTCAAGCTCATGGGCCACGGCGATCCACGTCCTGCCACCGGCATCATGGTCACGGACAATTTCTTCCAGGTGCTCGGCGTCACACCGGGGCTAGGCCGAGTCTTCCGTCCAAGCGAATCGCTAAAGGGCGCGCCCGGCGTCATCGTGCTCAGCAACCCGTTCTGGCGGCGTCAATTCCATTCCGATCCCAATATCGTCGGCAAGACCATCGACATCGGCGGCGGCCAAAGCGTCACGGTCGTGGGCGTGCTACCCTCCTCCTTCGACTTCGGCGCAGTCTTCGCGCCCGGCACACGCGCCGATCTCTTCAGCCCCATGACCTACGAGGAGGTACGCCAGTGGGGCAACACCATCACGATGATTGGCCGCCTCAAGCCCGGCGTTTCCGTCGCGCAGGCGCGCAGCGAAGCTGCATCACTCTTCCCCAACCTCGACTTCCGCAAAGATCACCCCGAATATAAGGAGTACTCGCGCGACAGCGCCTACCCCACGCCGCTCAAGGAATACGTCAGCGGCAAACTGCACCACTCGCTCATCATGCTGTGGTCGGCGGTCGGACTCGTGCTGCTCATCGTCTGCGTCAATCTCTCGAATCTTCTGCTCGCCCGAGCTGCTGCCCGTTCCAAAGAGTTCGCACTCCGTGGCGCGCTCGGCGCATCCCGCGGCCGCATTGTGCGCCAGTTGCTGACCGAAAGCATTCTGCTCTCCAGCATTGGAGCCGCGCTTGGACTTGGTCTTGCCTTCGCCATCACCACCTGGCTGCAACATCAAACCACGCTCGCGCTGCCCCTGCTCAACGATGTCCGCATCGATTCGACCGCGCTTCTCTGGACACTCGTCATCGCTATTGGCACCGCCGTGCTCTTCGGTCTGGCGCCCGGGCTGCGCATGTCCAGCGCCAATCTGCAGGAATCGTTGAAAGACACCGCCGGACACGGCGCCAGCGACAGCCGTCGTCACGAACGCCTGCGTGCCACACTTGTCATCTCTGAAGTTGCGCTCGCCTGTGTGCTGCTGGTCGGCGCAGGCCTGCTTCTGCGCAGTTTTCTTCGTGTCCTCGACGTCGATCTCGGTTTCCAGCCCAGCTACGCCGCTGCCATCCAGGTCGACTATGACGACGGCGGCAATGCTACGAAGCGCAGCGCCATCCTGCAGGACGTTCTCACACGCATCAGTGCAATTCCTGGCGTGGAACACGCCGGCACCTCAGACAATCTGCCCTTTGTACGCAATCGCTGCTGGGGCGTTCCCCATCTGAAGGGCATCGACGTAAACCACATCCAGGGTCAGTGCGCGCTCGTTTATATCGTGACACCGGGCTATCTTCCCGCAATGGGAGTCCCGATCACCGGACGCGACTTCAACTGGGAAGACAAGCCGATCGTCCGGAACCCCAAAGGCGATGTGGTTCAAGGCGATCCCGTCATTATCGTGAACAATGCCGTCGCGCGTCAGCTCTATCCCAATGGTGATGCCGTCGGGCACGTCATTATTGCCAATGGCGATCCCGCCCGCATCGTCGGAGTGATACCGGACCTCCATCTCACCAGCGTTGAAGGCCCGCCCGACTGGCAGGTTTACTATCCCGTCGCGCAGCAAGGCCCGGAGGGAGCGCAACTCGTCATCCGCAGCAAAGTCCCGCCATCGCAGCTTGCAGCGAGCGTCATGCACGTGTTGCGGGAGATTAATCCAACACAGGCTTCCGTCCCACTAGTACCGGTCCAATCGTTCGTTGACCACGCCACGTCACCACGGCGGTTCTTTGTTCTCCTGGTCGGCACCTTCGCCGCACTGGGACTCTTCCTCGCCGCCATCGGCATCTACGGCGTCATCTCCTACTCGGTCACGCGCCAGACGCTGGAGATCGGCATCCGTATGGCTCTCGGCGCCTCGGCGATGCGCGTCCAGCTTGGCGTCATCCTGCGCACCATGCGGCTGGCTCTCATCGGCATCGCCATTGGTGCGGTGCTGTCACTTGGTCTCGCAAGTCTCATCTCAGCCATGCTCTTCAACACCGCACCCAGAGACCCGATGACCTTCACCATCATGGTCCTGATGCTGGTCGCCGTGGCTCTGCTCGCCGGCTATATTCCGGCGCGACGAGCTTCACGCGTAAATCCGATGATCGCCCTCCGCGGGGAATAAAAGCGAAGAGGCGGACTCGTTGGAATCCGCCTCTTCATCCTGACCCAGCTTCTGGTGATCAGTGGATGTCGAACTGTTCCGGATGCAGCGCGGGGTCGCTCTTCACGATAATGGTGCGACTCGTCATCTCCTCCAACTCGTTCAGCCAACGCGCATTGTTTCCCTTCAGGGCCTTCACCACTTCCGGATGAACACGCAGCATGACATCGTGGCGCTCGAAATGTTTTTGCATCTTGCGCATCTCGATATAGATCTCGTTCGCCACCGTTGTGGGGCTCTTCACCATGCCGGTGCCGGAACATATGCCACACTGCACACTGAGTGTGCGTTCCAGCGACTGTTTCACGCGCTTGCGCGTAATCGCCACCAACCCAAAGTCGTTAAACTGCAGAACCTTCGACGGGGCGCGGTCGTTCTTCAGCTCTTCTTCGAGCGCCGCCATCACCTTGTGCCGGTTCTTGCGCTCATCCATGTCGATAAAGTCGATCACGATGATGCCACCCAGATCGCGCAGCCGGATCTGCCGCACAATCTCCGGAATGGAATCGAGGTTCGTCTTCAGGATCGTGTCTTCCAGCCGCGCTGTCTTGCCCACGTACTTGCCGGTATTGATATCGATCGCGACCAGTGCTTCCGTCTGGTTGATCACAATCGATCCGCCGGACTTCAGCCATACCTTCGATTTCAGCGCCTTGGAAATTTCATCCTGCACGCCGAACTGCTCGAATAGCGGCGTTTCTTTCGTGTACAGCTTCACGCGCCGCACCAGCGATGGCTGGAAGCGATTCAGGAAGCGGACGATACGTTCATATTCCGCCTCGGAATCCACCCAGATAGTCGAGAAGCTGTCCGAAACCTGGTCGCGCAGAATGCGCTCGACCAGATTGAGATCGTGATAGATCAGCGCCGGCGCCTTTGCGCTTTCCGATCGCTGTTTGATCTCGCTCCATAGGCTGATCAGGAAGCGTAGATCGGCGCGGAGTTCTTCTTCGCTGGCATTTTCTGCCGCCGTGCGCACGATAAAGCCGCCGGAAGCTTCCCCCTTTTCGCTAATCAGGATGCGCTTCAGTCTCTGGCGCTCCTCATCCGACCAAATCTTTCGCGATACGCCGACATGGTTCACCGTCGGCATGAAGACGAGGAACCGGCCCGGAAGGGCGATGTGACTCGTAATGCGCGCGCCCTTCTTCGCGATCGGCTCCTTCGCGATCTGGACAAGAATCTCCTGACCCTGCTTTAGCAGCTCAGAGATGATCGGCAGGTCACTTGTCTGTGCCGACTGACGGCGCGCATTGCGGCCGCGCCCGCGGCGATCGCGTTCGCGCCCGCGCTGACGTTCGCTCCGCTCGCGACGCGGGGCCGGCGCTCCCTCCTCTGCCACCACTACAGTGGCAGGCTGTTCCTCCTCCTCATCTTCATCATCTTCGAACTCGTCGTCGTCACTCGAGATCACCTGGCGATCGATCTGCGCATCGCGAATGACATCTCCGATCTCCGAGCCCCCGGCAACCTGCGTCTCTTCTTCCACTAGATCCCCGAGATCGTGCTCGTCCTCCTGAGCCATCGCGTGCTCCGGCAGAGGAGCGAAGTCGTACTCCTCCTCATCGATCACTTCTTCTTCCACCTGTCCATCTCCGGGTGTGAAGGCATGAAGGTGGTCCAGTGCCGCGGCTTCATGCGAAGGTTCGCCATGAGCCTCCGCGCCCTTTTCGCTAGTCTCGGGCTCCGAGAAAACGCTGTGTTGCTCATCGTTCGGCAGAGACGATGCAACCGGAACGTCCGCAACATACTGCTGCTGCGCGTGCTGATACTCCGGTTCTGCTGCTTCGGCCGGCTCATTAGTCTTCTCTGCCGGCTCCGGCTCGCGCCCGAAGAGTGACGATAGACGGAATTCGCTGGGCGACGAAGGATCGACGCGGTGCGATGCCGAGGCATTGCCCGGCTCGAACTCCTGCTCCTGCGCGTCGGGCTGATTCTCTTCTTCTTCGAGGACGAGTGGAACGGGCTCTTCCTGTGCAGGCGGAAACGCCGTGTCGATTGCAGCAGCCTCTAAGCCGGGCGCAGACTCATGATGCTCTTCCGCCGCGGGTTGCGCCGCTTCAGTGGCCTGGGCTCCCGCCGGGCGCTCGCGATGGCGCGATAGCGTTTCGCCGGGAAGCGCCACGCTCACGCCGTCCCAGGCAATCGGGTGCTCCACCAGCGTGGAAGGACGGACTGTCACCGAGGCTTGCCGTGCAGCGGACGCAGCCGGTGACCCGGTCGCGGCGCGCTCGGCAGCGGTGGGCTGCTGCCCGTACTTCTGCAGCGCTTCACCAGGCAGGATGATTGCCTTCGGCGCATGCTCGCGCCTGCCGCCGTGACGGCCCTCATGGGCATCGTGCACTAGCTCAGTTTCAGCCTCGGCTTCAATCGAGAGAGAGCCTGTGTGGCCATACTCCTCGATAGGTTCCGGCTGGGTGGATCCCTGCGCGTCGTCTTCCTGCCGTACGCCACGAACACCCCGGCGCCGGCCACGGCGTCCGCGCCATTTGCGCGTGCCTTCCTGGAACTCCTCTTGTCCTTTGCCGCTCTCGTCTGCGGGCTCGCCCTGTGCCTCCGCGGCAGCGCTGCCGGTGGGTTCGCTGGCCGCCGCACGCTCTGGGCGCTCCTGCGGGCGCTCTCCGCCACGGCGTCTGCGGCCGCTTTCGACGCGCTCCTTGCGGGCGCCGCCCTGCTGCACATCGGTGTACTCTTCGGAGTCTTCCTGCTCTTCCAGG
>DASVAI010000229.1:0-4126 GCA_036376445.1 Acidobacteriaceae bacterium | reverse complement strand
GGTGGTGACTCCGGATTCGCTAGAGACGGGCGGAACGGGGAAACCTGTGATGGTGGTTGAGGCCGGGAGTTAGGTCGGTGGACAAATCTCTCGATTCGATCTGACCACGCGTCAGGTATTGAGAGATCCTCTCTTGAGCTGCGGGCGTTCGCCTCACCAGGAGGCATCCCACAGTTTTGTGAGTGTAGCCGTCACGACGAGATCGCCGAGTGCTCCGCCGTGTGCGCACGCTGCGGCAGCCGGCGGCGCAGAACCGTGCGCGCCTGCGAACCGCAAGTGGGTGCTGGCGGCGACCATCCTGGGTTCGGCGCTGGCGTTCATGGATAGCTCGGTGGTGAACGTGGCGCTGCCCGCGCTGCAGTCTGCGTTTCATGCAACTTCGGGCGGCATCCAGTGGGTGGTGCAAAGCTATGCGCTGTTTGGCGCGGCGCTGCTGCTGCTGGGCGGAGCGATCGGCGATCACTACGGGCGACGGCGAGCGTATGTGTGGGGCGTCGCGCTGTTCGCGCTGGCATCCGCAGGATGTGCCGCGTCATTCTCATTGGGACAATTGGTGGCGGCGCGCGCGGTGCAGGGGATCGGCGCGGCGCTGCTGATACCGCAGGGACTTTCGATTCTGTCGGGAGCGTTCTCCGGTGAAGAGCGGGGACGGGCGATCGGCACCTGGTCGGCGTGGACGAGTGTGTTTGCGGCGGTGGGGCCGGTGGTGGGCGGATGGCTGCTGCAGGCGTGGTCGTGGCGTCTGATCTTTGTGCTGAACCTCCCGCTGGCGCTCGTGGTGCTGGCGTTGTCGCCGCACATTCCGGAGAGCCGCGGCGGCAGTGAGGGAAAAGCGCAACCGCTGGACTGGCTAGGTGCTGTGCTGGCGACCACCGGCTTTGCGGCGATTGTCTACGCGCTCGCGTTTGCGCCGGAGGCGGGCTGGCGCAATCTTCGCGTGATCGTGCCGCTGGTGTGCGGCGGAGTGCTGCTGGCTGCATTTCTGGGGTCGCAGGCCGAACGCGCGAACGCGATGATGCCACTGTCGCTGTTCCGTATTCCACGATTCCTGGCGGCGAACTTGTTGACGTTTCTGCTGTACGGGGCGCTGGGCGGCGGGCTGTACGTGATTCCGTTTTACGTAATCCAGGTGCGGCATTACCCGCCGGTGGAGGCGGGTGCCGTGTTTCTGCCTATGGTGGCGATGATGTTCTTCTTCTCCGCGCGGGTGGGCGCGATGGCGATGAGGGTGGGCGAGCGCTGGCTGATGGCGGGCGGCGCGGGGTGTGCGGGCGGCGGATTTCTGCTGTTTGCGGCTCTGTCAGGCGCGGGAGGCTATTGGCGCAGTCTGCTGCCGGGCGTGCTGCTGCTGGGTATGGGATTGACGCTGGCGGTGGCGCCATTGACGACAGCGGTGATGTCGGCGGTGGAGCCGAGCAAGACGGGAATCGCGTCGGCGGTGAACAATGCGCTGTCGCGACTGGCGGGGCTGGTCGCGGTGTCGGTGCTGGTGTTTGTGCTGGCGCACGGATTTTTTTCGCGACTCGGTGAGGCGTTGAGTGAATCGGGTTTGCCGACGGCTGCACAGCAGCAGATGGAGGCCGGGCAAGCCCGGCTGCACGACACGCCGATTCCTTCCGGATTGACGGAGCAACAGCACGCCGAGGCCGCCGGGATGCTGGATCGGGCTTTCTTCGCGGGGTATCGGGATGTGATGGTTTGTTGTGCGGTGAGTAGCTGGCTTGGGGCTTTGGCGGTGCTGGTGTTGCTGCGAGAGCGAAATGCATTGACCGACCCTCGAATGCCGGACTAGTTTCACAGTGGCTGATGGGTCCCATCCCCCTTCCTTCACTCTTCTAAAGGGTCGTGCAAAATGCGGACCAGAAGCTTTCTTAACCTAGCAGTGGTTTTCCTGGTTGTTGCGCCGGCGCAATTTCTCAACGCTCAGCAGACCCGTCCTGGCACCACGCCGCCACCTTATGGGCCTCCAAATGTCTATGTTGAGCCTGATGGAGTTCCTTTGGCGCCGCCGATTTACCTGGTGAATTTCCTGCTCCTTTACGTTTCGAACCCGGAGATCGCTGCCTACATGCCCGCCTACAGGGTGGCGCTTCCTCAAGAGGTCTATCAGTGCCTTTTTGAAAATCCCGATGGCTGCCCCTACCCTGATATGGCGCCATTTTTTGCTGAGCAGGCGCTCGACAGTGGAGGAAGTCAAAATAAGAACAGTTTTTGGCCGAGTTCTTGCCAGACGGACCCAAGATGGCGAAGTTTAGCCCCACCCGAAAACGTACATCCCGACCAGATTAACGAGCCATTGGGAAGGAAGAGGGCGGATCGAATCGCGGCGCTCTTGGGTATCGATCAAAGCATGATTTTGACCGATCAGGAATATCAATGCCTGATTGGACAACCTCCAAGAGATGTATCCCGGGCCATCATCTACGCTTGCTCCGCCAACCTCACCAACTCGAATGGAAATACGGAGATTCCTCTCTCGAGTTACGGACTGTATCTGAATGAAAAAGGAGACGTGCGCAGCGATTGCGCTCCTCATGCGCCCTGCCTCGAGTTCAACAAGCTGTTTGCGGGGCCTTTGGAGGCCATAGCCAAACAGTGCGGATTCGCGGATAAGTTAGCACGCATGGTGGCCAAAACACTGTTTCTCGAGTTCGTCCAGGAAGGCTCGGCGTGCCAGCATGCCTGGTTTCCTTCTTGCATCGCCGAAGCCGCATGTCCAGGCAACGGGGGCCAATCGAACAATAGCTGCTCGGCGTCTTTAGCGCACCCTCAATAAGCAGAGCAAGCAGTCGGAGGCAGGGGCTGTCACGAGATTCGGAAGCAACAAAAAAGAGCGCCTCTAATCGCGGCGCTCTTTGTGTAGCTGATGAAGCGGTCGTTACGCGTGGACGGGCTCGTGCAATGTGGCGTACTGGTCTACCTTCTCATGCCAGCTATGCGCTTTTTCGAGGGCCTTGTTTACGTTGTTGATGTTCTCGACGCCCTGGGTGTTGAGCCACTCTTCGAATGCTCCTGCGCCCTTGGTGGCGTAGACTTTGATGCCGTCTTTCCAGGTGGCGCGGCCGCAGAGGACTCCGTTGTAGCTGGTTCCGGATTCGTTGGCTAACTCGAGGGTCTCGATGAAGACGGGGTTCGAGACGCCGGCGCTGAGATAGATGAATGGTTTGTGGGTGGAGGAGGCGGCGTCGCGGAAGTGCTGGAGCGCTTCGGCACGGGTGTAGGCGGTCTCGCCTTTGTAAGCCTGGGTGCCGGCGACGAACTCCATCTGCACGGGAACTTCCACCTTCAGCACGTCGACGCCGTACTTCTCCTTGCCGAACTCGGCCATGGAGCCGGAGACGATCTCAGGCTTGAGCTTGGCGTAGGCGAGGGACTTCTCGTCGCCGCCCTTCGCGTCGTAGCCGACGAATTCGAGGAAGAAAGGGATGTCGTGCGCGCGACACTCGTCGCCGATGCGCTCGATGAAGGCGTGCTTACGGTCGTTGATGTCGGAGGTCTCCATGGGGGTGTAGTAGAGGAGGACCTTGATGCAGTCGGCGCCTGCTTCCTTGAGGCGGCGGACGGACCAGTGGTCGAGCAGATCAGGCAGGCGGCCCGGCGTGGTGGCGTCGTATCCGGTCTTCTCATAGGCGAGCAGGAGTCCCTTGCCATTGCGATGCTTGCTCGCGGGGAGGCCGAACTCGGGGTCGAGCAGGATGGCGGAGGCATGTTTCGTCAGCACGGAGGTGACGAGCGTCTTGAACTCTTCGAGCGCGGACGTGGGGACGGTGGCGGCGCCGGCTTCCTTAGCAAGCGACTTCTGGAGGGAGCCGCGCTGGTCCATGGCGGCGGCGGCGATGACACCGCGTTTGTCCGAGACAGACTTGAGACCGGCGAGCTTGCCGGGTGTGAGCTTGATCATGATGCTTCTCCTGGAGCAGAGATCTTGAGCAGAGGAATGAACTCGATTTCATTTTACAGACTTGGGGAGCCGAGGGCTTGTGGGTCGAAATCGTGGACCATTTGGGGCGACGGATTGTGAGGGAAACTATCCCATCCTGGCTTCGCCAGAATGGGGCACCCGGTTTTCTCGTGCGGCATGCATAAATGCAGTCCTACGCTTTGCCGAATCTCGCAAGTGATGAGC
>DASVAI010000213.1:0-4796 GCA_036376445.1 Acidobacteriaceae bacterium | reverse complement strand
GTGATGCTCGATGACGATGACGGTGTGGCCGGCATCCACCAGCCGATCAAGACAACGGAGCAGGCGTTCGACATCGGCAAGATGCAGGCCGGTGGTGGGCTCGTCGAGGATATAGACGGTGTGCTTCGACCTTTGCAGCCTGGAAAGCTCCGCGGCGATCTTGATCCGCTGCGCCTCGCCGCCGGAGAGCGTGGTCGCCGATTGCCCCAAGGTGAGATAGCCGAGGCCGAGGTCATTTAGCACCTCGATTTTTTTGTTGATCGCGGGTTCGCTAGCAAAGAAAGCGACTCCCTCTTCCACCGGCATGTTCAGAATGTCGGTGATGGTCTTTCCCCGGAGCGTGACGTCGAGCGTTTCGGCGCTGAAGCGCGCGCCCTTGCACACGGCGCACATGACTTCGACATCCGGCATGAAGTAGAGCTGCGTGGTGATGACGCCTTCGCCCTGGCACTCTTCGCAGCGGCCGCCCTTAACGTTGAAGCTGAAGCGGCCAGGCGAATAGCCTCGCTCGCGGGAGACCGGAGTCTGCGAGAAGAGTTCGCGAATCGTGTCGTAGAAACCGATATACGTGGCCGGATTGGAACGGCTGTTCCGGCCGATGGGCGATTGATCAATGTTGACGATCTTGTGGACGTAAGCGGCGCCGTCGATGCCGTCATGGTCGCCCGGCAAGGTGCGCGTATCAACCAGGCGTTTCCAGAGAGCCTTGTAGAGGACCTCGTTAATGAGCGTGCTCTTGCCGGAACCGGACGCGCCGGTGATTGCGATTAGCCGACCTAACGGGAACGTGACATCGATGGACTTGAGATTGTTTTCCCGCGCGCCGCGCACGGTGAGCGTTTTGCCGTTGCCGTTGCGGCGCTTTGAGGGTGTTAGGATGCTGCGCCGGCCTGAAAGGAACTGGCCGGTGGGCGACCCTTTACACCTGAGAATGTTCTCAATGGTGCCTTGCGCTACGACCTGGCCGCCGTGAATGCCGGGGCCCGGTCCCATTTCGACGATGTGATCCGCAGCGCGGATGGTGTCCTCATCGTGCTCGACCACGATCACGGTGTTGCCGATGTCGCGCAGGCTTTTGAGAGTGGCGATCATTTTCACGTTGTCTTTAGGGTGCAGGCCAATGCTGGGCTCGTCCAGCACGTAGAGCATGCCCATGAGGCCTGAGCCGATTTGAGTGGAGAGGCGGATGCGCTGCGACTCCCCTCCGGAAAGCGTGGCGGAGCGCCGGTTCAGGTTGAGATAGTCGAGCCCGATGCCGAGCAGCAGCTCCACGCGGCGGCGGATTTCGGCGATCACGTGGCGACCGGCATCAGCGCCGCGGCCGGCAGGCTTGAGGCTGCCCAGCAACGCGTATAGCTCATCGAAATTGAGGGCACCGACATCGTTGATGGTTTTACCCGCGATGGTAAAAAGCAGGCGAGTAGCGCGCAAACGCGTGCCATGGCAATCAGGGCAGGTGCGCTCGACCATGACCTTGTCCAACCACTGTTCCATGCCGGAACTGGCTTCGCCGCGCTGGCGATAGCGGCGGTAGTGCCGTTCAATGCGGCGTGCAATTCCGCCGAAGCCGACTTCATGCCGGTCCCAATCCTCGCGCTTCACTTTCGCCTCAGGCGGCGCGCTTGTGCGCAGCTTGCGTCCCTCGAGGCCGTAGAGGATGGCGTGGCGGACGGGCTCGGGCAGATTCTCCCATGGCGTGTCGAGCGAAAACTGAAGGACGCGGGAAAGCGTGTACATGATCCGGCCGTCCCACGTCTCCGGGTTGTACTTATACGCCTCCTTCAAGAAGCAGCCACCGCGAATACTGCGCTTGGGGTCGGGTACGAGCAGTTCCGGATGAGTGATCTTGTGCACGCCGAGGCCGCCGCAGGTGCGGCAGGCGCTCTCCGGGTTGTTGAACATGAAGTACTCGGGCTCGATGCCGCCGTAGACGAAATGGTGGGTGGGGCTGCAGAGGCCCTTGTAGAAGCGGCCGGCTTCCGCGTTCGAAGCGCCTTTGCGTACCTGAATCTGCATCAGCCCGTCGCCGATCAGCAGGGCTGCGGCGATGGCGGCCTTGATGGCCTTCTCATGCCTGGCGCCCACGACAACAGAATCGACGATGGCATCCATTTCGACGACCTGAGACTCATCGAGGGAGACCTCTTCGGAAAGATCGAGGCGCTTACCGTCGACGATTAACTGGCGGCAGCCCATTTTGCGAACTTCAGTAAAGACGAAAGCCAACTCCTCGCCGTAGACCGGGAAGACCGGCGCGTGCAGTTCGACTTCCGCGCCTTGTGGCAGCGCGAGAATGGCCTCGAGAATCTGATTCGGGGTGCGGCTCGCAACGTGCTCGCCGGTGCGCGGGCAGTGCGGTTCAGCAATGGTCGAGAACAGCAGATTCAAGTAGCTGGCGATGTCGGTCATGGTGCCGACGGTCGAGCGGGGGTTGCTGCCCGTGGTCTTCTGTTCGATGGAGATGACGGGCGAAAGGCCGTAAACGAAATCGACGTCCGGTTTCGCGACCTGCGAAACGAAACGCTTGGCGTATGTGGAGAGAGACTCCATATAGCGCCGCTGGCCTTCGGCATAGATGGTGTCAAAGGCGAGACTCGACTTGCCGGAGCCCGAGAGCCCCGTGACGACGATTAAGCGGTCGCGCGGCAATTCGAGCGATACGTTCTTGAGGTTATGCACGCGGGCGCCTTGCACCGCGATGGTCGTGCGCGGGGCGGCCTTGGCGGCAGGCGGCCGGGTGCTACCAGGCATCGGCTGGTTCGACTCCGCAGAAGAAAGCGAGTTCGTTGACGTCGACGTTGCTTCGTTTGGTCAGGCGGACGGGAAGCGGCGCTTTGCCGATCATCCCGATATCAGCCAGGTATTCGCACGCGCCGGTTACGCCTGCAATGCCGAAATTCCGCTGGAAGTGATCTTCGATTCCCGTGGCCGAACGCGCTTCGGCTACGTCTTTCAAATGTTCGATGATCGGGGCGAAGATGCGATCGGCGCGCTTTCGGAGATATTCATCGATGGCAGAAAGCGCCGCTTCCACGGATGCGCGGGTCTTCTTCGCGTCGAGAATGCCGCTGTAAACGAGTTCGAAAAACGGCGGGTTCAGCTTGAGCGCCTGCGGAAGTACTTCGCGGTCCGCGATGAGACCGGCTTCGAGCACTTCGATTTTCGCCAGCGCATTCGCCGAGTACAGGATCCATAGCGCCGTATAAGCCAGATCACCGCGCGTGGTGAGCCACTTGTGGGCCTTGTAGATGGAAGGCAGCGCATGGATCGCCGCAGCGAGAACTTGCAACTGAGTATCCCGCTCGCCGAGCGTGTGCAGGCGTTCGCATAACGCCGCGATGGTTTCGTCGTGCGTGTAGAGCAGGCGGCCCTTCGCCAGCAGCGAATGCGCGAAGGAATTGCGAATGGCCCCTTCCGCAGTTTTGCGAAAATCGGCGCGCGGCATGAGGATGGCGTGTACGTTGATGCCGTCTGCGTACAGGCAGAGGCTGTCTTTGGGCGCCTTCTTATCATCGATGGTCACCAGCAGCAGATCGATATCGGATTTCGACCAGACGGTGTCGTGTGAGAGGCTGCCACAGAGAATGGCAGCCAGGATGGAGCGATCCAGCTTGACCCGCTCGATGAGAGCGGCAAGCGCGGCCTGAAACTGGTCCTGGACTGGAGCGGCTGCCTGCGCAGCGCGCGGCATCTTAGGCATCCCGGTTGTCGCAATTATAGCGGCCCGGGGTTTGGCGGGTGGCGGCCCAGTATTTGCGCAATCAATCTATGAGAGCACCGCAACTACGCCTTTTGCGGCGCTAATCAACGGCTTTCCCTGAGACGGCGTCAATACACCCGAGTTGAGCAAATCGGCCACTTCGCCGATAAAGAGGTCCAAATTCTGAATCGCCGCGGCATTCTTTCCCGCTGCCATCAACGTGATCGCCTGTTGAAGTTCCTTCACCAGCGACTTGTGTTGTCCTCCGTTCAGCGCTCCTTGGGCGTTTAGCGCATTAACCGCATCAACGATGGATAGCGCCGCTTGTTGCGCTGTTTGAGCTACTGCTGCAGTGCAGCTTAGGGGTGTGTCGACAGGTGTGCCACCCGCGAGCGAGCCGAGCAATTGCGCTGGTGACATGCCGGCAATCTCGGCCGAGCACGTCAGCGTAAAAATCCCGAGCGCACCTGTTTCCGAGCTCGAAACATCGCCGAATAGCTCAAAAGATAAAGCAGTACCGAAAGGAAGGCCCACGAGCGTGAGCGGGCCGGAAGTAGAACCGCGCGCCAACTCAGTCGCATACAGCGAGACATTCGATGCGCCACCAGAAAACGTGAGAAAAGGCATATCTGTAGTGCCGGTTAGCTCGTTAAGACTCTGAATAGATCCGGATTCTCCGTTGGTGACGCCCTCCAGCGAAAAGAATCCAGCACCGGCAGATATGACCTCGAACGTTCCGTAACCCGGCGCCGGGCTAAATGGTGCGCCAGCCGCGGACTGTCCGAAGTCGATGGAGTTGGGTCCGATCTGCGCGTAGGTGGCGATGGCGAACTGTTGAGCATTGGCTGTTGCTAGCGCAAAACCCATGAAAGCGACTAGCGCGGTGGACGTCCTGCGGAGGAGGATTCTTAAACTCTGGACTTCTGCGGTGTGTGCCATAAGTATTTTCCTTTACCGCTACGGGAGCCGCGCGATCACACTCTTTGCGGCGCTAATGAGGGGCTCCGCTTGAGATACGGACAATACGCCCGAGTTGAGCAAATCGCTCACCTCATTGATGAAAACATCCAAATTCTGAATCGCACCGGCGTTCTTT
>DASVAI010000212.1:0-28461 GCA_036376445.1 Acidobacteriaceae bacterium | reverse complement strand
CAGCACGAACTGCGCATGCGTGCCGCTGCGCTCGATCGTGCCCGGCGCAACGTTCCCCGCAACCCGCAGATGCCGGGTGTACGCCTTGTCCCCCATGCCCTGCAGCTCGGTGATCGTCACGTAATAACTCTTGTTCGACTGGATGCCGCTCACCGCAAGCCAGGCGATGACGCCAAGCACGATAACCGCTACAAGGCCGATACGGAGTGTCTGGGAGGGTTGCTGCATGGGATGCTCTCAGCTTAGGTGGCAGCGCCCATCAGCGTCAAGAAGCCGCATTAGATGCGGCTTTCACGATATAGCTGCACCGAAGAAGCGCGCCCTCTTCCGTCGCTATAATCAGGCCAAGACCACGCATGTTGCCGGATGCAGCGCTCCGGCTTCGAGCCACCGGAGATCGTGATGAGCCACCACGCCGAGCAAGAGAGTTACGCCACCGCAGAGATTCTGAAGCCCCGTGCCGAGTGGATCCAGAAACGCCGCGCTGAGGTCGAGCGCAATGGAGACCGCAATGTCTCCCAGATGCACTACGCCCGCCAGGGCAGCATCACGGAGGAAATGGAGTTCGTCGCCCGCCGCGAGAATCTGGATGCCGAGTTGATCCGGACTGAAATCGCCGCCGGCCGCCTCATCATCCCGGCCAACATCAACCATCCCGAGCTCGAGCCGATGGCCATCGGCGTGGCCTCGCGTTGCAAGATCAACGCCAACATCGGCAACTCCGCTGTCACCTCTAACATCCAGGACGAACTCGCCAAGCTGCACACCGCCGTCAGCTTCGGCGCGGACACCGTGATGGACCTCTCGACTGGCGGCAACATTCCGGAGATTCGCGAGGCCATCCTGCGGCACTCTCCGGTACCCATCGGCACGGTGCCGATCTATGAAGCGTTGAACCGCGTAAAGCGACTCGAAGACCTGAACATCGACGTATATCTCGAAGTCATCGAGGAGCAGGCGGAGCAGGGCGTCGACTACTTCACCGTCCACGCCGGCGTGCTGATCCAGTACGTGCCGATGGTAGCCAGCCGCATCACCGGCATCGTCAGCCGCGGCGGCGCCATTCTGGCGCAGTGGATGACGCATTATCACAAGCAGAACTTCCTTTACGAGAATTTCGACCGCATCGTGAAGGTTATGGCGAAGCATGACGTCAGCTTCTCGCTCGGCGATGGACTGCGGCCCGGCTGCATAGCTGATGCCAGTGATGCGGCACAATTTGCCGAGCTGAAGACGCTCGGCGAACTGACGTCGCGCGCCTGGCATGACGACGTTCAGGTCATGATCGAAGGTCCCGGCCACGTGCCGCTCGACAAGATCAAGGAGCAGGTGGACAAGGAAGTCGAGTACTGTTTCGGCGCGCCCTTTTACACTCTCGGCCCGCTTGTTACCGACATAGCTCCGGGCTATGACCACATCACTAGCGCCATCGGTGCAGCGATGATCGGCTGGCACGGCGCTTCCATGCTCTGCTACGTGACTCCGAAGGAGCATCTCGGTCTGCCCAACGAGAAGGACGTGAAGGACGGCATCATCGCCTACAAGATCGCTGCCCACGCAGCGGACGTAGCACGGCACCGGCCCGGCGCACGCGATCGCGATGACGCCATCAGCTATGCGCGATACACCTTCGATTGGGAGAAGCAGTTCGCGCTATCGCTTGATCCGGAGACCGCGCGATCCATGCACGACGAGACGTTGCCGGACGACTACTACAAGGAAGCGGCCTTCTGCTCGATGTGTGGGCCTAAATTCTGCTCGATGAACTGGTCCAGCAAGGTGGATGCCTTTAACAAGGAAGTGCATGGCCTCGAAAAGAAGGACCTCACCGAGCTGGTCACGCTGCAGGCGCAACAGCTCGTTGCCAAGAACTAAGCGCGGCTATTCCCCGGCAGCCGCCTTCAGGTCCCCAGACGCGCGGTCCAGCGCCTCCGCCAGTCTGTCCAGCTCTTTCTGTCCGCGCTCCGCGTTCTTTGCTTCAATTGCTTCGTTCACGCCCGGAATAACAACCGCGGCATAGCCCGTGTACTCTCCCGGCGCATAGATGGTGTGGCGAAACCACGGGCGTCCGGGCAGCCCTTGCGGATCGAGCAGATCGTTCTCGACCCGGCGGAGCTTCGCGTTTAATGCCTCCAGGTCGCCGGACGCCGACTTCTGCTGCGGATACGCCGCCTGCGCATTGCTTAGCATCTTCGCCGCAGCTGCTTCCGGCTGAGCAAAGTTCAGGTGCATGCCCGCTTTGTCCGCCTTGGCGGCAGCAGCTTTTAGATAGGAGCCGATCTCGCGCGCATACTCCGCGTAGTCGTAGGGAAGCGCGTCAGCGTCCGCCAGGTGCAGTGTCTCCAATCCGAAGACACGCGCCTGCTGCTGGAGATAAGTGAATGTGGGATCGCCGAATCGCGTGAACCAGGCGTAGTTGTCGAAGACTGAGTGATACACGCCGTAGCGGCCGCGCGAGCCGATGTCCGTGGACGGTACACCTGCATGCTGCAGGAACGGCGTGAAGTCCGAGCCAGAACCCAAGTCGCCCACTTGCACCGGTCCGGGCCGCGGAGCCTCGCCGCGTGCTTCTTCCATCGATGCGGAAGCGCCGTTTCGCGGCTTCTCCGCCTTCCAGGCATCGAGCACGGAGCCTCCATGCGGACTCGGTACCTCTGCGGCTATGTCGCGTACAAACTGCTTCAGGGAAGGAACGGCAGCCGCTTCGAAATCCGGGCCGGAGACGCCGACATCTGTATTGAGATAGGCCACCGCGTGCTCGAGTTCCTTCGCGTGGTCTTCCACCCATTCCGTCGAGCCGATGAGACCTTCTTCCTCCGCGTCCCAACTGCAGAAGTAGATTGTGCGCTTCGGCTTCCAGCCGGACTTCAGCAGGCCGCCGATGCCGTGCACTGCTTCCAGCATCGCGGCGGTGCCGCTATTCGGGTCCACCGCGCCGTACACCCAGGCGTCGCGGTGGTTGCCTGCCACCACCCACTCATCGGGACTCTGTGTTCCCGGTACGCGTCCGATCACATCCCAGATCGTGCGCTGCGCATAATCCATCTTCTGCGCCAGGTGCACGCGCACCGCTCCGTCGCCGCCCAGATGGTAGGTGAAGGGAAGCGCGCCCTGCCATCCCTTCGGCACACTGGGCCCGGTCAGGTGCTCCAGGATCGGTGAAGCATCTTTGTAGGAAATGGGCATCGACGGAATGGAAGGCATGCTGTCTATCCTGGACATCGGAAGCCTCTGCGATGCCGGCAGGTCAGAGGTAGAAGCAACTCCCGGAGTTGTTGCGTCGCCGGGATACTTGAACAGGAACTGGACCGATCCGCGCTGTACTCCGGAATCCGGGCGATATGGACCTTTTGGGTAGACATCGCCCTGGAAGTAGCCGTCGTCATAAGGGTCGGAGTAAATGAGCACGCCGGCCGCACCGCGCTGCTGCGCGATGTATACCTTCACTCCGCGGAAGTTTCCTCCGTAGCGCACCAGAACCATCTTCCCGTGAAGATCGATATGGTCATCGGCCAGCTTGTCGAAATCCTCGGGACGTCCGTAGTTGGCGTAGACGACATCTCCGGTCACATCACCGGAAGGTGAAGACCCATTGAACGCCGGCAGTACGCGCGGATCATCCTGGAACGGATCCTCGCTGACGTGCTCCTTCGATGGACCCTGCATCAGCACTTTGCCGTTGCTGTCCAGCGCTTCCACGCGCACGGTCTCCGGCAGATTCAGCCACGCCGTATAGGGAACGATCGTGGTCTCCAGCCCCGCAGCCTTGAACTTGCCTGCCACATACACGGCAGTGGCGTAGTCCTCTTTGGATCCCGCAACGTGCGGTGCCGCCGTGAGCGCTTTCAGCTCTTCCCCAGCAAGCTTCGCATCCGGAACGGCCAGGAACTCGCGATCGATTTTCGCCTGCTTGCTGAAGTCGCGATATCCAAAAAGCGAATCCGGAATGACAGGTGATTGCGCGTGCAGAGCCGAAGTAAGAATCAGAGACGCCGCAAGAAAGCAGAGAGGACGTGGGCGCAAGAATATCTCCTGAGTAGGCCGGGTGCCGATCATCAGCAAGAGTACCCCAGGCCGGTACGAAGTCCAGAAAGGAGGGCCGGCGCGACCCTCCTCTTCATGGAATGAAGACCACTGTCAGGCGACAGGCTGGGTGCAATGCGAGCAGCGACGCGCCGCGACCGGAATCTCGCTCAGGCACTCCGGACAGGCCTTGGTCGCTGGTGGAGCAGTAGGCGCCGGCTTTTTGAACTTGTTGAGAAGCGTGTTCAAAGGGAGAATGACAAAAAAATACACCGCCGCGGCAATCAGCAGGAATGAGATCAGCGCGTTCAGGAAGTCGCCATATTTGATCTTGCCGCCGTTAATGGTAAGGATCAGAGATGAGAAGTCCGGCTTCTGAACGATCGCAGAGATCAGGGGTGTAATAACATCGCCTACCAGCGCAGTGACGACCGCGCCAAAAGCAGCACCGATGACGACGGCAACGGCAAGGTCGACAACATTGCCGCGAAGGATGAAATCTCGAAAGCCTTTGAGCATCGTGTTCTCCCAGGAGTAGTGGCGTTGCTGCGACATCCTATCTCACTTGCTGCACAGACGCGCAAATCTCCTTTGTGGTTGGCACGGTTGGCGGGATGCTGCCGCTTGCAGTATGCTCGGGCGTGATCCAGCCCCAAATAGACTTGGCGCGTGAAGCCCACTTCCTGATCCAGCCGGGCTGGCAGAACTCCGGCCCGCATCACTGGCAGAGCCTGTGGCAGGAGCGGCTGGGCCCCGCCGCGACGCGCGTCGACGAGCAAGACTGGCTGGTGCCGGAACGCAGCGCCTGGTCGCGTGCGCTTGAGCAGACGATTCGCCGTATGCCGTCGCCGATCGTGATTCTGGCGCACAGCATTGGCTGCATGGCCGCGGTTTTCGCGATTCAGGAGGCGCCAGTCGCCGCGCTGGTACTGGTTGCGCCGGCTGATGCCGAGCGGGCCGGCGCACCCGGTGCTCTTCACACCTTCGCGCCCATTCCGATGAAGCCCCTCGGCGTCCCTACACTGCTCGTAGCCAGCGACAGCGATCCCTACTGTACTCTCGATCGCGCCCGCCAATTCGCTCAGGCGTGGAAGGCGGATCTCGAAATCGTGGTGGGTGGCGGTCACATCAACTTCGACGCGGGCTTCGGTCCCTGGCCAGACGGCTGGCTCACTGTGGGCACATGGCTACGCCACCATGGGTTAGGATGGCCGCCGGAGCGAGAGGAGCAATGAACAAAGTTGTAGCGAATGCCGATGAGGCAGTGCGCGACATCCCCGACGGGGCAACCATCATGCTTGGAGGCTTCGGCCTCTGCGGCATTCCGGAACTCCTGATCGCCGCGCTGGTACGCCGCGGCGTCAAAGGCTTGCGCACCATCAGCAACAACATGGGCGTCGACGGCTTCGGTATGGGGCTTATGCTCGAAGCCGGCATGATCGCCTCGCATACCGGCAGCTACGTCGGTGAGAATAGGCTGCTTGAGCAGAAGGTCATTCGCGGCGAACTCGATCTCACTCTCGTTCCTCAGGGCACACTGGCGGAGCGCATCCGCGCCGGTGGCGCCGGCATTCCGGCGTTCTTCACGCCCACCGGTCTCGGTACTCCGGTAGCCGAAGGCAAAGAGATTCGCGAGTTCGACGGCAAGCGCTACGTAATGGAGCGTTGGCTGCGCGCCGACTTCGCGCTGGTCAAAGCATGGAAAGGCGATCGCGCCGGCAATCTCGTCTATCGCAAGACGGCCCGCAATTTCAATCCGATGATGGCCACCGCGGCAACGATCACGATTGCCGAGGTCGAGCACCTGGTCGAGACGGGCTCTCTCGACCCCGACACTATTGTGACGCCCGGCATTTATGTGCAGCGCATCTTTGAGGCACGGGGTTATGAGAAGCGAATCGAGCGCCGTACGGTGCGAGCTGCTACCGATCCAATGACTGCTTGATCCATTTACTACTTGATCCAATTACCCCATGGATACAGAAACAGAAAGAGGATCATAGAGATGACCATAACGTCCACATAAAGCAGGATCATGACGGCGCCGTGGTAGAAGCTCCACCGCGCGCGCAGGCAGCGCAGCGTGTCCCACGTTCCAGCGAATGCGACGATTGTCGGGACCAGCAGTTTGAACGATGGCGGATCGTCCGGCCAGTGCGCGAGCAGAAATGCCGCCAGCAAGCTGCCGAGCACCAGAGAAGTGCTGCGCAGAAGAGATCGCTGGTGAAGATCGAGAAGGGTAGGCAGTTTCACGGGGCCGGCTATTCAGGAGAAATACTCTATGAGTACTCTATCTAATCCTCTATCAGATTCGGGGGGCTCTGTTCCAGGGTCAACGCGCGAGTCATCGAAGAGCGCCGATGCCGCTAAGCGCGAGCGCATAGTTCGTCGTGCCGCGCAGGAATTGCGCGATGGCTTCTATGTGAACCTTGGCATCGGCATGCCCACGTTGATTGCCAACTATGTACCCGCGGGCATTGAAGTCGTGCTGCAGTCTGAGAACGGCATGCTTGGAGTAGGTCCCTACCCCATCGCCGGCAATGAAGATGCCGACCTCATCAACGCCGGCAAAGAAACGGTTACGGAGATTCCCGGCACTTCGTTCTTCTCTTCCGCGGACTCATTCGCCATGATTCGGGGCGGCCACGTGGACCTCTCCATCCTCGGCGCGATGGAAGTCGACGAGCAGGGCAATCTCGCCAACTGGATGATTCCCGGCAAAATGGTCAAAGGCATGGGCGGCGCGATGGACCTCGTCGCCAGCGCGCGCCGCGTCATCGTCGCTATGGAACACACCACGCGTGATGGCCGCCCAAAGATTCTCAAACGCTGCACGCTGCCGCTCACTGGACTTGCCGTGGTAGATACCATTGCGACTGAAATGGCATGGATTCGCGTCACGCGCGAAGGCCTGGTGCTCGAAGAGATCGCGCCGGGGCTGCATCCGAGAGATGTGCAGGCAGCCACCGAAGCAAAGCTGCACATCGCTGCGACGCTTTCCGTGATGCGTATATAGGCAAGCACAAACATTCGCGATTCCGAATTATCGTGTTCGGAGTTGCTTATGGCCTATTAACGAGTTCCTTCACACTTACTTATGCAGCATTGCATAGCCTGAACCAGCACCTGGAATGTGGCCGAGCGGTCACACGCTTGGCCCGGACCATACGTTGATCCAACGTGCTGAGGACAGCAATGCAGGCAACCCGTTCTTCTATTCGCCCGACCATGCATGTCGGCCAGAGGCTCTCTTGCATCGTCTTAACACTCGCTTTTTTCGTTCCAGCCTTCTGTTGTGCTCAATCTATGCACTCGAGCCACGGCGCAGCAACGGAACCGGCGACATCTCCAGACACGCCGGCATCCGCCGACGCGAACGCGTCGATCATTGCAGAATTGGAAGCAATGCGGAAACGCATCGAACAACTTGAAGCGCAACTGAAGACCCGGGATGCCTCGCCAGATTCGACAGCCAGCCAATTGGCGGCAGAGCGCGAGAGCCTGGTTGCGACAGATGCCGCGCCGGCACTTCATGCCAGCTCGTCTGTCGCTTCAAAGGCTGCGACAACGGAGCAAGGGAAAAGCGCCGGGTCTCCGGCGAAGGCCGAGCCATTCGCCTTTGCCGATTTCACCTGGCTCAACGGCAACCCGCGCACTGAAACGCCGGCCTTCGACTCGAAGTTCTTTACGCCCGAGATTCGTGCCGATGTGAATTACACATACGATTTCCGTCATCCCAAGGACGATACCATCGGCGGCTCAAGCGAAGTCTTTCGCGCGAACGAAGTTCAGCTCACGCAACTCGGCGTCGGCGGCGACTTCCATTATGACCACGTCCATGCGCGCTTCATGACGCAGTACGGCATGTATTCCACTGGCACCCCGCGCAATGACTCCAGCTACTCACGCGGACAGTGGGATATGGCCAATGCATACCGGTATCTGTCGGAAGCGTACGGCGGCTATCACTGGAACGCGTTGCACGGCGTCAATGTGGACGCCGGCATCTTCATGTCCTACGTCGGTCTGTTCAGCTACTACAACTTCGACAACTGGGCGTATCAGCCGTCATACGTTTCGTCCAATACGCCGTGGTACTTTACCGGCGTGCGCGCGCAGTTCTTCGTCACCGACAAGCTCAAGATCGAGCCCTGGATTGTGAACGGCTGGCAGTCGTATGGCCGCTTCAACAATCGACCCGGCATTGGTGGACAGATTCTCTGGCGCCCTACCGGCAGGCTCTCCATTCTGGGGAATCAGTACGCGCTTGGAGAAGACACGCTGGGAGTGCCAGGACGAATCCGGTATCACACGGACGAAAGCGTCCAATACAAGTACTTCGATCGTGCCGACGCGAAGTATCTGAGCAGGGTGGCTTTCTCTCTCACCGGCGACGCCGGCTGCGAGCATGGCGGCGGCGTGAGCTGCCACGGAAATTCCGCCAAAGGTCCGAAGCAGAGCTTCCTCGGTTTCATGCTCTACAACCGCTTGTGGTTCGACCGGAATCTTTTTGGCCTGACACTGGGCGGCGGCAGGATCAACAATCCCGGACGTTATTTGGTTCTACTGCCGCCTATCAATGCTGCGAACGCCACTTCCGGCACGCGGTACTTCACAGAGAACCCGGGGGACAAGTTCAAAGGATGGGACGCGTCGGCGACCTTCGACTACATGCCCAGTCAATACATTACATGGCGGCTTGAGTATGTCCATCGCGCAGCCAATGTGCCTTACTTCTCAGGCCCGGGAGGAATTACGCCGCCCAGCGGAAACCAGGGCACACCGGGATCGATTGTGCCGGGGTGGGCTCCAGATCTTCGGGACAGCGAGAACCGCATGACTGGAGCCGTGCTGGTGAAATTCTGAGCCGGCGCGATCAGGCGGGAACGGCAGCTTCGTGGCTCACCCTTTGCAGCGATTCGCTGTACGGCGGTCGCAGCACGCCGCGCTCGGTAATTATCGCTGTTACATATTTCGCCGGGGTCACATCGAAGGCCGGGTTCCACACGGCCACATGATGGGGCGTCAGTTGCTTGCCGCCGTGGTGTGTCACCTCTGCCGCTGAGCGCTGCTCGATCGGGATGTCCGCTCCGGTCTTTGTTGCCAAGTCAATTGTCGACCAGGGGGCCGCTACGTAGAAGGGAATCCCGTGCTCTTTCGCCAGCACAGCAACACCATAGGTGCCGATCTTGTTCGCCACGTCGCCGTTCGCGGCGATACGGTCCGCGCCCACCACGATGGCGTGCAGCTTGCCGGCTCGCATCAGGCTGGCCGCCATGTTGTCGCAGATCACCGTCGTCGGAATGTTGTCCTTCATCAACTCCCACGCCGTGAGCCGTGCGCCCTGCAGGAAAGGCCGCGTCTCGTCGGCATAGACCTCGATCTTGCGCCCGCTCTCCACGGCTGCGCGGATCACACCCAGCGCAGTGCCGTAGCCGCACGTGGCGAGCGCACCGGCATTGCAGTGGGTCAGCACGCCTGCGGTCTGCGGCAGCAGGTCGGAGCCAAAGGCGCCCAATGCGCGGCATGCGGCAATGTCCTCGTTGTACATGCGCTCCGCTTCGGCAATCAGTCCCTGCTTCACGCTCGCGACGGTGGCGCCCGGCTCGGCCGCCAGCTCCGCCGCATGCTTCCGCATTCGTTCAATCGCCCAAAACAAATTCACCGCCGTCGGCCGAGTCGCAGCCAATGTCCTGCCGACCACGCGAATCTCCGCCAGCAGCGCCGGCAGTGACGCCGCCGTTGAGTGGCGCGCGCCCAGCGCTACGCCCATGGCTGCCGATACGCCGATAGCCGGCGCGCCGCGCACCACCATCGTGGTGATCACGTCGGCGACATCCTGATATGTCTTCGCGAGTACGTAGGTTTCCTCGAGGGGGAGGCGCGTCTGGTCCAGGAACCGGACGCCTTCAGAAGTCCATTCAAGTGTGGGGATCATGGCTGCTTCAGTCTAACGAGTTGCTGACCCCGCCGGACAGCCTTTCGCCCGGAAACTGTGGGAGCGCCGGCATATGCCGGTGTTTTAGGAGTCGGAAGTATGTTTTTGGCTGGAAGACAGGAGCTCGCAGGTGCGGCTCAATGCGGCGATGGCGGCGCCCACTTCATGAACGAGATTTTGGTGCTGTTGACGCACGACCCTGAGTCTCGCCTGCAGATCGCTCGCCATCTGGATATTGACTCGCATCTCTTGAAGAACCTGGGTCCGAGTCGTGGGGCCGTCCAGGTTGCGGGAAGGGCCGTTCTCCTCTGTTTTCGATGCCCGTACAGACCACCTCGACTTCAGCCACGCGTCCAGGTCTCGGGGATCCGCGACCACCGGAGATTTATGGCTGATACCGTTGGGCCGTCGAATCGGCAACCCGAACTCCTGCTCCCAACGCTGCACGGTACGCACACCTTTGCCAAGATAGGTAGCAATATCCTTCCAGCAACTCAATGCGACTACTTCGGAAGGCGCGTCCATCACGGTCTCACTCGGGTGTTCATTCAATCGTTTTGTCGAGTTAGATGCAGACTTCCCAGGCCCCTTGTTAGCTCCGAGGTAACACGGAACACTCTTAAGAGTACGCCGCATGTGTTTTCAAATAAAGCAGTATTGAAGTAGCGGTTGAGCAACCCCTCCCACATCTCTGTGAAATGTTGGATTACGAGGCCCGCTTGGGCCATGCAATCACGTTGCTCTCTTCCAGGATACAGATCCGCGATCCACCTGGCTGGGTCGTGAAACAATCGCCTACCGCTTTCAACAAAGCATTCGGCTGAGTCAATCCGAAGCGGAGGCACAAAATGAAGACGCTCGGATTCCCCTCGTGCACGCGCTCGATGAAGTTGTTCTGCTCCGTGGGGGAGAAGCTATGGCCGATGATCGACATCTGGCAGTGTGCCGAAAGCTGCACCGCGCTCGTCAGACTAGAAGTCTTAATCGTACGATAGCCGGCCGCTTCCAGGACCAATGCTCGCGACGCCTGAAGCGCCGGATCGCGAGAGAGCAGCAGTATTGTCTTCGGCATAAGCGGTGGCCTGGCGACGCTCGAATTTTACTGCGGAAATTCGCAGTCCGATGGAATGATCGGGTCGAAACAATCTGCGCCTTGAAGGTGCACAGGTATGGATGCAGCATTCGCGACATATGCTGCCACTGTCCTTTGTGGATCGCTTTGGAGCGTACAGCTTCCGTCCAAGGGGAGACAATGACGGTAACTTTTGGTGATCGAGGAGCACGAATGACCTCGGGAAGTCTCATCCATTTCGGTTTGGATCAATGCTTCCGGATGCGTGTGCTGCAGGGAGCGGGATTTTCTGTCGCAGACTGCGAATCGCTCGAGGCTTTATCGGCCGAGCTTTTGGAGAGGCCGGATGCCCTTGTGGTGGAAGAAGAGCCGAACGAGCAGGTCGATAAGGCTATTTCCCTGAGCCGGTCCTTTCCCGCCGTCCCCCTCATCCTGTTTCGCCCTCTCATGGAAACGGCGCCCTGTTCGGCCGATCTTACGATTCGATCGTTCACCCCACCTGAGCTGTGGCTGCATGAGATAAAAGACCTGATCGTTCGAAACCATGTGCTGGTTGCCCAATCCCACCGGACTTAAGTCCGAATCGGACCCGTAGCCTGAGCGAAGTCAGGAATGTCGCGGAGGCAACCCAATCTGGACAGGTCTGAGTGCTACTCTCCCCACAAGGATGACTGCTCCACGCCGACGTCTCTGGTTACTGGTTTGCATAGTGCTCCTGGCCTTTGCCGGAGCGGCAGCAGTGCTGGCCTTCTTCGGACCGCAGCGGCCGCTCTATGCGATACAGGTCGCTTCTGACTCCGGAGGGCCGGCGGTGTCCATGCCGGTCTATGAGGCGCTAACCCGCAATCCCCGCCTCTTCTCGAACGTTGTCGCCTACGCGAGGACCCGAAACATTACTGCGTCGGCCCGAGGCCGCACGGCACTGGTCACGGGCGAGATGGTGAGCGGCAATTACTTCTCGGTTCTGGGGGTCAAAATCCGAGTGGGCGCCATGTTCAATGCCGAAGATGTCCGGCGCGATATGCCAGTGGTCGTGCTGAGTCTCGACCTGTGGACGAAGCTATTTCACCGCGATCCTGGCGCAGTCGGCGAGCCGGTCTATCTCGACGGTACTCCGTTCGCGGTTTTCGGCGTTACGAGAGAAGGCTTCTCCGGAGTCGATTCCGGCCACCCCGCTGAGTTCTGGATCCCTCTGGAAAGCGGTGCGCTGGCGGGCGGCTTAGGGAGAGTGAATCCAGTGGGAGGCGCGCGTCTGATGACACGCCTCTCGCGAGGAATAAATCCCGAGGCCGCGGCAGCAGAAGCATCTCGCATCGCCGCCGCGGCTCTGCCGCATGGGCACCCCCGGCTCATACTCGTCCCGATCAAACCGGCCACGGGTACAAGGTAGAACCCGAAAAATATCGGCTACGCCGACAGTTCCTCGCGAATCGGCGGTTGCGGCGCTGCAAAGAACGCGCGGGAGAGCAGCCCGCCCACGATCCCGCCAGCAATGGGTGCGACCCAAAAGAGCCAGAGCTGCGAGAGCGCCCACGCCGGATGGACGAAGGTTCCCTGAAAGATGGCAGGACCGGTGGAGCGGGCAGGGTTCACGGAGGTGTTCGTAATCGGAATCGATACGAGATGGATGAGCGTGAGACAAAAGCCGATGGCGATAGGAGCGAAGCCCTTGGGAGCGCGCTCGTCGGTCGCGCCGAGGATCACGAAGAGGAAGAAGGCGGTGAGGAGAAACTCCGCGACGAAGCAGGAGAGCATGGAATAGCCGCCGGGTGAGTGCACGCCGTAGCCGTTGGAGGCGAAGCCCCCCGCCCGGGAGAAGCCCTCCTTGCCGATGGCGATGATGTAGAGGCAGCCCGAAGCAGCGATTCCGCCCAACACCTGGGCAACGATGTACGGGATCAGGTCGCGCCCGGCGAACCGGCCGCCGGCGAACAGCCCGAACGAGACTGCGGGATTCAGATGTGCGCCGGAGACATGGCCAATAGCGAAAGCCATCGTCAGCAGGGTGAGGCCGAATGCCAAAGCGACACCTGCGAAACCGATTCCGAGATTCGGGTATGCCGCGGCAAAGAGCGCCGATCCGCAGCCGCCGAAAACCAGCCAGAAGGTGCCAAAAAACTCCGCGAGAGCCCGCGTGCTGATGGACATAAGTTCATTCCCTTTCTGCGATGAATTGGTGCGGCGCAGGGATTGTCGCGCAATTTAGTTGTATTTGGGAAGCAGATTTGTCACTCGGCGCAGAACATTCACGGCGGTGTAAGACCCCCATGGAGCGGATGAAACAAAACGGCCCGCGATGGTGGATCGCGGGCCGTCCGGCGGTCGACATAGTGTTACGCCTGAGTCGTGCGCGTATGCAGACGCCTACCCACGTAAGAAGATCAGACGTGGCTGGCGGGACCGATATGCGAACGCGACATGGCGGCAATATAGTCCAGCGCCGCGGCGTCTGTCTACGAAGTCAGGACTTTGCTCGGACTGCACAGCAAACGCAACGCAGCCATCGTGGATCATATAATCGGCAGCATGAACGAGCGTGGCAGGCGGCATTGGAAGTGGCTTCTAGTATTCCCTCTGCTGCTGCTCGTGTATCCGGGTATGTATGCTCGTTCGACGCCCGAGCTGTTTGGTTTTCCGTTCTTTTACTGGTACCAGTTCGCCGTGGTGATTGCGACTGCGCTGCTGACCGGCGTCGTCTACTGGCTGACCCGCGATCCGGCAGATGAGTAGTAGCAGCGATCCAACAGGTGCAGAACATCTACGACAATCCGGAGTTCTTCGAGGGCTATAGCCGTATGCGCCGCTCCGTCGAAGGTCTGGCAGGCGCGGGCGAATGGCCGGCGCTGCGGGCTATGCTGCCGGAGCTGCAAGGCTTCAACGTGCTCGATCTCGGCTGCGGCTTTGGATGGTTTTGCCGGTGGGCACGAGAGCAAGGCGCTTCGCGCGTCATCGGCGTGGACGTCTCGAACAACATGCTGGCGCGCGCACGAAGCATGACGCCCGATGAAACCATCACATATCAGCAGGCAGACCTGGAGCAGCTTGCCTTGCCTGAGGCTTCATTCGATCTTGTCTATAGTTCGTTGGCTCTCCATTACGTGGACGATTTCGACCGGCTCATGGCCGAGGTCCATCGTGCGCTCAAAGGTCACGGGCATCTTGTGTTTTCTATCGAGCACCCCATCTACATGGCGGCAGACCGTCCCGAGTGGCTGCAGGATGCAAAGGGAAACAGAGTATGGCCGGTGAATCGCTACTTCGTGGAAGGCCGGCGGGAGACCGACTGGCTCACGAAGGGCGTCGTCAAACAGCACCGCACGATGGGAACAACACTGAATGCCCTGCTCAGGCTGCGGTTCCGGCTGATGCGGATTGAGGAATGGCAGCCCTCGGACGAGCAGATCGAGAGATGGGCCGGAGCCGAAGAAGACCGTGAGCGTCCGATCTTTCTGCTGGTGGCCGCGCGTCGCGAGCCCTAGCCTATACTGAAAGCCTTTACATCGACAGAATGAAGCATCTGTTCACATACAGGCGGCCGGCACGTGCAACTGACATTCATTGACTGGCTCATCATGCTGGTCTACTTCGTATTCGTGCTGGGCATCGGATTCGCTCTGAAGCGCTACATGCGCACCAGCAACGACTTCTTCCTGGCAGGCCGATCGATTCCGGCATGGATCTGCGGGCTCGCCTTCATCTCAGCCAATCTGGGTGCACAGGAAGTCATCGGCATGGGCGCGTCGGGCGCCAAGTACGGCATTGCGACTAGTCACTTCTATTGGATCGGCGCGATACCGGCCATGGTCTTCGTCGGCATCTTCATGATGCCCTTTTATTACGGCTCCAAGGCACGATCCGTGCCCGAGTTTCTGCGCCTTCGCTTCGACGAGAAGACGCGCGGGCTCAACGCCATCCTCTTCGCTGTGATGACTGTCTTCTCGAGTGGCATCTCGATGTATGCCATGGCGCTCCTGATCCAGAACCTGCATATGCTCGACGGTATTTTCCAGGCTGCCGGGCTTCCGCTGAACTGGATCTTCCATGTCTCGATCATCATCAGCGCCGTAATTGTGCTCGCCTATATCTTCCTGGGCGGGCTGACCAGCGCCATCTACAACGAGGTGCTGCAATTTTTTCTGATCGTCGCGGGGTTCCTGCCGCTGGTCTGGATCGGGTTGAAGCATGTTGGCGGATGGGGCGGCATCAAGAACGCTCTTGGCCCGGCTTATACACATTCGTGGCGCGGCATGGCGCATGCCCAGACGAATCCGCTCGGCGTGGAGTGGTTCTCGCTCGTGATGGGGCTGGGTTTTGTGCTGAGCTTCGGCTACTGGTGCACAGACTTTCTCGTGATCCAGCGCGCCATGGCCGCCGATTCGGAGGAAAGCGCGCGCAAGGTGCCGCTGATCGCTGCAATTCCCAAGATGTTCTTCCCGTTTCTCGTGATACTGCCAGGCCTGATTGCGATCAGCGTACCGACTGTGCAGCAGCATCTGACCGGACCGGCCGCTTCGGTTTCGCGTGCCGCGCCGTCTACCGCGGACACGCATGCCGCCATTGCACAGACGGCCGAGAACAAGGGCGATGTGCAGGCGGTTGGGAGCGGCCGCGGCTTGATTCCGGTGAAGGTCAATGCGATTTCAGGCAAGCCGGTGGTGGACGAGAACGGCAAGCCGGTGCTGAATTACGATCTCGCGATCCCGAACATGCTGTTGCACTATTTTCCAACCGGCATACTGGGGCTCGGACTGACAGCGCTGCTGGCCAGCTTCATGTCCGGTATGGCGGGAAACGTGACAGCTTTCAATACGGTGTGGACCTACGACATCTATCAGTCCTACATACGGAAGCACAAGTCCGATGAACACTATCTGTGGATGGGTCGCACAGCCACGGTGGGCGGCATCCTGCTGTCGATCGGCGCCGCATATACAGTGACAAATTTCAACAACATCATGGACGCGCTGCAGATGGTCTTCGCATTCGTGAACGCGCCGCTCTTTGCGACATTCCTGCTGGGAATGTTCTGGAAACGCGCCACGGGCCACGCGGCCTTTTCCGGTTTACTGGCTGGAGTGCTGGCCGGACTTGCACATATCGGATTGACGCTGCCGGTCGGTCAGGGCGTCAGCGTCAAGGGCGGTTGGCTCGGCGCGATCCACCACTATCCGAGCGAGATGGCGCAGAACTTCTGGACGGCGATCTGGGCGTTCGCCGTCTGCCTGATTGTCACCTTGGCGGTGAGCATAGTCACGCGCGAACGTGACGAGAAAGAGTTGGTAGGGCTGGTCTATTCGCTGACACCTAAGCCCGAGGAGAAGCATCTGCCCCTGTGGAAACGGCCCATGACGCTTGCGGTCGTCGTGTTGGCGATGGCGGTAATCTTGAACCTGATCTTCGCGTGAGAGGAGATTGAAATGGGACTGGATATACGCATACCGCTCGGGTCGATGTTTCTCCTTATCGGTGGACTGATGGCAGTCTATGGGCTATTCACGCGAGGCAGCACCATTTACCAGAAGTCGCTGGGCATGGACGTCAACCTGATCTGGGGAGGGTTGATGTTTGTCTTTGGGCTCGTGCTCTATCTCTTCGGACGCCGTCCTCGGCGTCTTGCATCGCACAGCGTTGAGCACACAGATCGGCCACTGCACTGACAATCGGCTTCTGCTCGCGCATGTTATGCATCAGAAAGTACGGAGGAGATGCAGGATGAGCGAGATTGTGCAGCTTCACGCGAGGGATGGCCACACCCTGGATGCTTATGCGGCACAGCCCGGAGTTACCGCGCTCGGCGGGCTGGTGATCGTGCAGGAGATCTACGGTGTGAACGCGCATATCCGCGCTGTTGCGGAGCGTTACGCAGAGGATGGATACGTCACCGTTGCACCGGCGCTGTTTGATCGAATCGAGCGTGGCCTCGAGCTCGGCTACGGAGAGCAGGAGAAACCCCGGGCCATGCAGCTCGCGAGCAAATTCGATCCCGATAAGGGTGTCATGGACATTGCCGCAGCGATAGAGTGGCTGCGCGGCTTTGGGTTGAAGCGCGTCGGGGTGGTGGGTTTCTGCCTCGGCGGAACACTTGCCTGGCTCAGCGCTACGCGGCTGCCGATCGACGCTGCCGTGGGTTATTACGGCGGCAAAATCGTGAATTATCTCGGCGAACGTCCCAAGGCTCCGACGATGCTGCACTTCGGCGAGCAGGACAAGAGCATCCCTGGGAGCGATGTGGACAAAATCGCCTCAGCTCATCGAGACGTGAAGATCTATCGCTATCCGGCGGGACACGCATTCAATCGTGACGCAGGCTCCAGTTACGATGCCACTTGCGCAGCCGAAGCACGCAGGCGAACACTGCATTTTCTACGTGAACATCTCGCATAAGCGTCGCGCCTTGCCGAATTTCCTCATGCTTGCGCCGCTACACTGATTGCGGAATGAAACGGCGCGAAATTGAGCACTACGAAATTCTAAAGAAACTGGGCTCCGGGGGCAGCGGCGTGGTCTACCTCGCCAATGACACGCTGCTGATGCGCCCTGTAGTGTTGAAGATCCTCAAGCGCGGCACTCTTTCACTGGAGCAGATGCGCACCACAGTGCTGCGTGAGGCGCGGCTGGCATCCGCCATCGAACACCCGAACGTCTGCGCCATTTATGAAGTAGGCGAGTCCAGCGACGAAGCGTACATCGTGATGCAGTACGTGCCGGGGCGGTCACTGGATCGCGTGATCGCGCAGGGGCCGGCGACCGTGCCACTTGCGCTATCTGTGGGCATCCAGGTGGCGGACGGGCTGAGCGCGGCGCATCAGATCGGTATCTATCACCGAGACCTGAAGCCGGCGAACGTAATGCTGACCGATGGCGGCCTGGTGAAGATTCTGGATTTCGGTCTGGCGCGGCGGAAGAATCCCGATGAGGCGGAGTTCGATCCGGCGAAGCCCACGCGCCGCAAGCAGGGCGCCGTCGCGACCACGTATACCGCGCGCGGCGGAACCCTTGCCTATATGGCCCCGGAGCAATTCGTCACCGGGCAGAGCAGCGTGCAGAGCGATCTGTTTGCCTTCGGCGTGATTCTGTACGAGCTGGTGAGCAGCCGCCATCCGTTTCTGCGTCCTGATGCCGAGGTGCTGCAGGGAGTGCGGGCAATCCAATTTGCCGATCCGCCGCCGCTCGATACCTGCTGCCCTGATGTGCCGGCAGAGCTGGCCAGCGCTATCGACCGCTGCCTGAAGAAGAACCCGGCGGACCGCTACGCCTCTGCGGCGGAGGTGCGCGAAGCGCTGCGTACCATCATGCGCACCAAGCAGATTGAGGCGACCGGACTGCCGTTCGACATGCCGGCGAATGTGCCGGCGGCTGAACGAGAGAAGCGTGCGACCGGAATGCTGTCCATGCTGGCAGAGCGTTTCCGCGAATCCGCCGACGAGAGCGCAAAAGAGAACAGCATTCTGGTGCTGCCGTTCCGCAATTTTGGCCCGGCCAGGAGAGATGGTCACGCGGAAGACTCTCCGATGTATGGATTTGCGCTGGCCGATGCGATTGCGGCGCGGCTCGCGCGCATGCCTTCCCTGGTGGTGCGGCCATCGAGCGCGCTGATGCAGTTGCCGGAATCCGTGCAGCAAGATCCTCTCGCGCTCGGGCAGCGGCTGCTCGCGCGCTATGTGCTGGCTGGGAATTTCTTGCGATCCGATGACGGCTTCGATCTGAACTGGCAACTGCTGGACGTGGCGGCGCAGAGCGTGCGAACCGGCGGCGCAATCCGCGTGGCATCGTTCGATCTGATTGCGGTACAGACCGAGATATCAAACGAAGTCTTCGCGACATTGCAGGGCATGGGCCAGAAACTGAGCAGCGGCTACAGTGAGCGCTCGATGCGGACATCGCGGCTCGGTGAACAGGTATCGGAGAGCTATCTGCAGGCTCGGGCGCTGCTTTCCTCTTTCCTTGCGCGAGCTGGGTCGCGCAGCGATCTGGATCGCGCGCTCGAAGGCTTTGAACAGGTCGTAGAGCGCGACCCGCTGTTTGCCGCCGCGTGGAGCGGCCTCGGGATCGTGCACCTGCAGTATGTGCGAAACGGGTTCGGCGGCCAAATGCACCTGCTCAGCGCGCGCCGGGCCTTTGACAAAGCACTCGAGATAGATCCCGGGTCGATTGAGGCGAACCTCTATCGGGTGTACATGATGCTGTCGCGCGGCGAGAAGGAAAGCGCTCGACACGGTATTGAGCAGTTGTTGCGCACCAGTGGCAATGACTGGAACGTGCATGCAGTCGCGGGCATCACCCTGCGGCTGGACGGCATGTATGACGACGCCCTTGCGCAGTTCAACCGATCGCTGCAGCTCAATCCGGCGAACGCGCCGGCCATCTACAACCATCGCGCCCGCGTGTATCAGTATCAAAATCAGCTCGAGCTGGCCGAAGAAGAACTGCAGAAAGGGTTGACGCTCGAGCCGAAGCACTCGCTGCTGCGAACGTCGCTTGCATACCAGCACATGCGTAAAGGTCAACTGGATACGGCGATTTCGTTACTCGAGGGAGTCATCCACGAAGACGACTCGATGCGCATCGCCTTTCCCACGCTGGCGATGTGCTACGTACAGGTAGGGAAGCGCGGGAAAGCGGAGTCGTTGATCGAAGAAGACTCGCTCTCCGCGGCTGAGGCAGACAGCGAGATGGCCTACCGGCTGGCGACATACTTCGCCGTTGAGGGCGACGAGAGCGAGGCGCTGCACTGGTTGAGGCGCGCGATCTATCTGGGCAACGAGAACTACCCATGGTTCTCGAAGAACCCGGCATGGCAGCGACTCCGCACCCACACCGACTTTGAACGGATTCTCGAAGACCTGAAGAAGAGTTTTCGCAAAAACCAGAAGACATGGCGGCGCCTGCTTGAACACGTGCCGCAAGGGTAGAGGGCATGGATCGGCTAGAGAACGATAGTACGGCCTCCCGTGGCCGATGGAAGTCTTGGGCCGGTCTGCCGCTGATCGTGCTCGCAGTCGCGCTGGCGGCTACAAACGGGCACTTCAACATCCTGGATGATGAGGTGCTCATTCTGGACACCGCGCGCGATTCAGCGCTGCAGACGCTGCGATTGTTTGCCGCGGGAATTGGACAGCATGAGCATCCGCCGCTCTCAGATCTGCTCGTGCACGTGTGGCTCAAGATGGCACCGGGTAGCGTCTTCTGGATGAGAATGCCGTTCATCCTCTGTTACGTAGGAGCCTTCGCGATTCTAGTGGCTGTAGCACGCAGGATCGCGGGTCACCGGGCCGCGATAGCGCTGGCCTGGATCGCTCTGCTCTCGCCGTACGGCTTTCACTTCGGGAGGCTGCTGGGCTGGTTCAATCTCATGTTCCTGCTGGTTGCGGTTCTGACGTACTGCTACGTGCGCTGGCTGGAATCCGAATTACGTGGCTGGCTGGCCGGGACACTCGCGGCGGCCGCTGCGCTTCTCTACACAAATTACTTCGGCTGGATGGTCATCGGGCTGCTCGCCCTGGATGCCGCGCTGTTTCGCAAGCCGCGCCGATGGAGATCGTGGGCCGAGTCTGCAGGCGCGCTTGTTCTGCTTGCAGTGCTGTTTCTTCCGCTTTGGCCCTCATTCATTCGGCTGTCACAGCACCCGAATGTGCAGGTGCAAGGCAGCAAGCTCGCTGCCTATATTTTCGACATGTACGCACTACTGGTGAGCGAGTCCTTTGCGCCGTGGTTCTTTTCGATCGGTATACCCGCGGCTCTGCTGTGCGCGCTTTGCTTCGTCCTCACGCTGGTAGGCACGCGCGGTATTGCGAGGCGTTTCTTCGTCTACTTCCTGGTTCTTTCCGTTGTGCTTGCTGCCATGGGCTCGATAAACACCAAGCGCTTGCCCTTTCTACTGGGATGGCTCTTCCTGCCGATGGCAGTGGCAATGACGAGAAACAATAGACCATTTCTTCCGCGAGTGCTCGCGGTCTCGCTGGGGCTGGTCTTTGCAGTGGGCTGGTTTGGCACCATAGAGCGGCGCTATTACGCCAGCACACACTTCATTGATGACTGGAAAGACGCAGTGAACGCAGCGATGGCGGATCATGCCGCAAGCGGAGGACTGCTTGTCTACGATCATCCGGTAGGCGGCTACTATCTCGGTCGCGCCATTGACGGACCAGGTTCGCCATACCAAGGGCTGGATGACTGTACTAGCTGCGGTGGAGAGGAAGCGGCAGCATGGTTTGCCGCAGGCCATCCCGGCGCGCGTGTGATAGCGCTGCGCGGGGTGCTATACGGACTGAATCAGAATCCCGGAGACAACTATCTGGACCAAAGCTGCCGCATACTAAGCGAGCGTCATTACACGCACGACGATGCGGCGGCGATTAAGCGCCGGCTCTTTCCACGGCAGATCGAACCGGAGTGGCGAGTGAGAGAGATTCTTTACGCGTGCCCTTGACGGCTGATGAGCAGGTGGGCAGGGAAGCGGCCACAGCTTGGCGATCGACACGATCGGCCAGGTGGACGAGGATGACGATGCTCACGATCAGCAGGAAATACACGATGCGCGCTGCCTGATCCGGGATGATGCTGTGGACTGGAATCCACCGATCCACATAGAAGAGGTATCCCAGGATGGTGAGCGCGATCGCAGCATATCTATCCCGCCGCTTCAGAAAAAAGGCCATAGGCAAGATCAGAAAGAGAAGATCGTACTCGACATGCTTGACGCAGATAAGTGTCGCTGCGGCGATGCCCGCGGCGGCGGCCGGTAGCGAGAGGCCGGACCGGTGCACAAACCAGCCATAGGAAAGAGCAATGCAGAGGCCGAGCAGGTAGGCGAGCAGCATGGCTGCGCGCCCGGCGGAAATATGCTCGATGAAGGTCATGATGTCCGCCTTGCCCGGGCCGACGCCGTAACGGCTAACGAGAAATGGTTCGATCAGCAAACGCCATGGGTGCTGTCCGTGAATGCATACGAGCACAACGACGTATCCGATGGCCGGAAGCACAAATGAGAGTGCGAGTATACGGAATTGACGACGCGCTAGCAGATAGCCGAAAAGTACGGGAGCGAAGCTGTATTTCGCGTAGAGGCCGCCCAAGGCGAGTGCGCTTCGAAAGGTTGACCTGTGATCAAGCCAGATGATGGCGCAAAAGCAGAAGAGGGCAAAGAAACTCTGCTGCCCGAGGCCCAGGGTATTGCGAAATCCGGTAGAGCAGAGGACGAGCGCGACATAAAGAGGAGCTTCGCGACGCGTGAGTCCATAGATGCGAATCAGCATGGCGAGTGAAGCAGCTAGCAGCAGGAGGTTGACAGCAATCCAGATACCCTCCGCGGTGGGAAAGCTTACCCAGGCAAGCGGCAGCTCGATCGCATACATCTCATGCAGATAATTCGGTATCTGCCACTGCATCAGGAGATGTTCAGGGTCGCCGGAGAGATAAACCTGGAACGGATCCTGATGCTGTCTCAGCAGAACAACGTCCGTCCATTGCAGGTCGGCGCTCAGATGAAGGGCGTTGCGAATGCCCTGTATCAGAGAGATGACGGCCGCCAGAGTGCATAACGCGAGGACGATGATTCTGGTCACACGTCGGCTCATCTGAAAAGAGAATACCTTGTGCCACAGTCAGTGGCGACTGGCGCACCCGCGCAAAAAAAAGAGGGAGCCATGCGGCTCCCTCTATGTCTTGCAGTCGAACTCTATTTTGAAGCCGTGTTGGTGATAGGCGTAAGTTCCATTGGCCGGGTAAGACCGAAGGTGAGGGCTGAGCCCTCGGGCAGGACGGCCACCTGACGATTCACGAGAAAGTGAGCCGTGATCACGCCTACGCCAATGCCTGTGCCGACGATGGCGCCAGTCGGGCCGCCGAGGAGTGCTCCTGTGGCCGCCCCCGCGCCACCGGCGATGCCGTACTGCGCCGCGAGCGTTTTTGGATTATCCCGGGTCTGGATAGTGCCTTCCGCGTTGACTTTGGTGCGGGTGGAGCTGCCGGTCATGCTTGGGACGGCGCTCATGGAGTAGTGGGTGCCATCGGGCAGCACGACCTCATCCGCCAGCAGTTGCAGCGATGCATGGCCGGCGATGCGGCGGCCATAATCGGCGTGAATCACGCGACCATGGACAACCGAGCCGGTTGGAATGATGACCCGATCATTCTGTAGCACATCACGATCCACGCGGGCGGTGAAGCGGGTGCCGGCGCCGTTCTCGCTCGAAGAGAGCTCGCGGTCGAGCCTGGTGTGGATAGCGGTGCCTTCCGCGAGGGCGTTCTTCGGAGTAGGCACGCTGGTGACGATGTCGGCATCGGGGTCGTAGGCGCGGCCACCGTGGCGGCCTTTCAGGACCGGCGTCTGTGCCGGCGCGCCAGTTTCGTCAGCGACCGGCACTTCCACGATGCCGTAGTCCGGGTTTTCGGCCGGTGCACTGGGGGCCTGCTTCACCACGGCCGGCGTGGGCGCGGGCAGGGTGGGAGCAGCCGTTGCTGAGGTCGGAGGGATTATGGTGGGTGCTTCTGTCGCCCGGATGACATCAGACGTGGGAGGCTGCGAGACACCCTCGTAGGGGCTGGGTTTGGCTGTGGTCTGCGCTGCGGCAACGGCGCCGGCAAGCGCCAGAGTGGCCCCGGCGAGAATAAGTCTGGACTTCATTGTGGCGAAACCTCCTGCATTGGCGGAACTGACACCAGCGTAGACGAAGAAGTTGCGAACTTGTTACCGGCAATCGCTACACGTACCCTGCCGGTTACTGGGCACAAGCAATATCGGCCATACGCCCGCAGAAAGCTGCAAGAATTTTTGATTCGCGTGTCGAACTGATGAATTCCTGTTCGACGCATCGATAGAGCACGGATTTTGAGAGCCCGGCTCCAGTCTGATTCATTGAGGAGAATGCAATGCGATTTCTGAGTATCTATAAGTCCGTTGAGCGCAACACGCCACCGACCCAGGAAGAAATGGCTGCCATGGGCAAGCTGATCGAAGAGGGCATGAAGAAGGGCTGGCTGCTGGCGACGGAGGGGTGCCTGCCGAGCAGTCTGGGAGCGCGCGTGCGGAAGTCCAGCGCAAAGATCAGCGTAACGGATGGTCCGTTCACGGAGTCCACCGAAGTGGTGGGCGGCTTCGCAATTCTGAAGGCGGATTCGAAGGAGGAGGCGATCCAGCTTGCCAAGGATTTTCTGAAGCACGTTGGAGACGGCGAGTGCGAACTGCGGCAGCTTTACGAAGCGTGATGGCTGAAAGCATCAGTAAGCAGGCACGCACGACGATGCTGCGTTGCCTGCTTACCTGGGCTGCTGAAGTCCCTGAACTGCCTCGGTCGACAAGGGTTGGATCTGCAGCCCCAGCCTGGACGGATACGCCGTTCGTCTCGGCTCCTCGATTAGGCATGGTACGGATTGCAATCGGATTACAGCATCTTCATTGTTCCCTGGCAATGCGTGATTACAACGACAGCCCGGTGCTTTGTTAAACTTTTGGGGTTGCCCCTCGGCGGTCTCTGAGTGCCGCCTGTTATCAGGGGCGTCAAGAGAAGTTTCGCAAAGCAGTACACCCATCCATGAGCAATTGGATCAGTATGATCGGCGGGACCACCGGCGAGCCGATTCCGGTAGACCGCCGTCCGAAGTTGAACGACCGCTTGCGGCACCAGATCACAAGGAGCGATATGACGGAGATTGCGCAGATACACGCGCGAGAGATTCTTGATTCACGCGGAAACCCGACGGTAGAGGCCGACGTTGTGCTGGAGGGCGGGGCCATTGGCCGCGCCGCGGTGCCCAGCGGCGCCTCGACGGGAGAGCACGAAGCAGTGGAACTGCGCGACGGGGACAAGTCGCATTATCTGGGCAAGGGTGTGCTCCAGGCGGTCGAGAACGTAGAAAGCATCCTGGCGCCTGAACTCTCCGGGATGGATGCGGCCAACCAGCGGCTGATCGATGCGACGATGATCTCGCTCGATGGGACGGAGAATAAGAGCCGGATCGGCGCAAATGCCGTCCTGGCGGTTTCGATGGCCTGCGCTCGAGCATCGGCCGCGGCCATGAAACTGCCGCTCTATCGGTACCTGGGCGGAGTGAATGCCTGCATTCTGCCGACCCCGATGATGAATATCATCAACGGCGGCGCGCATGCAGACAACAATGTGGACTTCCAGGAGTTCATGGTGATGCCGGTGGGCGCCGAGCGCTTTTCCGACGCGCTGCGCTGGGGCGTGGAGGTCTTCCATATGCTGAAGAGCGTGCTGAAGAAGAAGGGTTACAACACAGCCGTTGGTGACGAAGGCGGCTTTGCGCCGTCTCTCAAGTCGAATGTCGAAGCCATCGAGGTCATTCTCGAGGCAATTGAGCAGGCCGGCTTCAAGGCGGGCGAGGACATCGCGCTGGCTCTCGATCCGGCGGCGAGCGAGTTTTTCGACAAGACCAGCGGCAATTACGTGTTCAAGAAGTCGGACAAGAGCGAGAAGACGAGTGAGGAGATGGTGAACTTCTGGGCCGACTGGGTCCGGCAGTATCCCATCATTTCCATTGAGGACGGGCTGGCAGAGGATGACTGGAAAGGCTGGCAGTCGCTCACCGGAAAACTCGGTAATAAGATTCAGCTCGTCGGCGACGATCTGTTCGTGACCAACACCGAGCGTTTGCAGCGCGGCATCGATGAGGGCGTGGCCAACTCGATCCTGATCAAGGTCAACCAGATCGGGACAGTAAGCGAGACGCTGGAGGCCATCGAACTCGGTCGCCGCTATGGCTACACCTCGATCATCTCGCACCGCAGCGGCGAGACGGAGGACACGTTCATCGCCGATCTGGCGGTAGCGACCGGCGCAGGCCAGATCAAGACCGGCTCGGCCTCGCGCACGGATCGCATTGCGAAATACAACCAGCTACTGCGGATCGAAGAGGAACTGGGACAGGCGGCGGAGTTTCTCGGTATCGAATCTGTGAATTGTGATTAACCCAAGCGCGTGACGCGAATGTGCTCACGCAGGAAAGAGCGTTCCCGATGAAGTTTCTCCCAACCGCATTATGCGGAGTTCTGTTGGTGTTGCCGTGCACGGCATGCAGCGCCTTCGCGCAAAGCAGCACAAATTCCGCCGGCGCCACAGCAAAGACGCAGCCGCAGTCGGCTGCGCCCTCAAACCGGCCTATCAGCCCGTTAACACCCGGCGCATCTACGCCGCCGGCTAACCCGATCACGCTGCAGCAGACGCGCGAGCTGCTGTCCCTGATGGACTACAAAAAGATTGAAGACAACAACTGGTCGCAGATGATCACGATGAATCGCCAGGCAGCTCCATTCATTCCGGAGGATGTCTGGACCGACGTTCAGTCGAACGTCAATGCCATCGACTATCCCAGCGTGATGCAGCCGATCTATGCAAAGTATCTTTCCCAGGAAGATGCTGCGAAGGCGCTGGAGTTTTATCGCACGCCCGCGGGGAAGCGGGTTCTGCAATCGATGCCGCCAATGCTGGCCGAAGGTGTAGCCGCGTCACAACAGAAGGGCCGGCAGGCCGGACGCGATGCAATCGAAAAGCATCGGCCCGAGATTGAAGCGGCGCAGAAGAAATACCAGGAAGAGCACGCGCCGAAGACCGCACCTGCTCCGGGCGGCAGCAGCGCCACGCCTGCTCCTTCGCAGCCGGCATCGCCCTCCACAACTCCGGCTACTCCGCCGCCGTCAACAAACAAGCCGCAGCGTTGAAAAAGTAATAGCGGCATTTCCGGCCGCCACGAGTGCACACTCATGGCGGCCGTGGATTTTTGCGGGAAATATCGCGCCGCACGAGCGCCACTCGGCCCGATACAGCTCTGGTAGCATGGCAATCAGGTCACGGCACATTTGAAGGCGCTGGCGAACAGGGAAGCTGGAAGCTCGATCAACGCATCCGCCCGGCGCGACAGATTGGCCGTGCTGCTCGCCGCCGCAACGTTAGTAGTTCTCGTTCTTGCCTACATACCAATCGTTCGCGCACACCAGGGATGGGAAGATGAGGCGTATTGGACCTCCACCTGTCTGTCCATGCTGCGGCACAAGGGCGGCGTGCCATCCGTGCTTGCTGATTTTCCGAGTCCGATCAGCCCGCTCCGCTTCTATGGCCCAACCCTCTTCTGGCTTGGCGCCGCCGCGTTGAAAATCTTCGGCTTCTCCATGCTTACGTGGAGGACCTTCACATTCGTAGGCACGTTGGGGTATCTCGCATCGATCGGAGTACTGTTCTATCGCCTCCGGCGCTCCTGGCTGTTTGCCGCAGGCGCGGTCCTGTTTTCTTCACTATCGATCGGAATGAGCTTTGGTATCTCGCTGCCTGGGCGTCCTGACTCCTGGACGCTTGCGCTTGTGGTGCTCGCCCTCGCCACTGCCGCAACGGAACAGAAGGACGGGCCTTCCAGGGATCATTTTGCAGCGCGCTGGATCGGATTCGGCGTGTTGCTTGGCACTGCCGCGTCCACAACGCCGCGGGTCTGGCCTCTATTGGCGCTGATGGTCGTGCTGATGCCGCTGCTGTTGATCGATTGCCGAAGATTTCACGCGCTCGCGCTTGTCCTTGTGAGCGCGTCTGTGACCTGGTCTGTCATTCTGCTGCCGTTGCGGACGACAATATGGAGCTTTGTCTCGGCGGTTCGTCATGCAAGTGCTGGAGATCAGAAGGACGTTAGCCCCCTAATGGGCGGCAGTTGGGGCTTCGGCCACTCGCAGACGCAGATTGTCTATTACGCCGCTCTGTTGGCCGTGATTGCGCTCGTCTACCTTCCACGGTGGCGCGAGACGGGGCGGTTTCAGCGCTGGCTGCTCATCGTGTCGATCCTGAATCTGCTGGCGAACCTCCTTCTTACGGCCCGCTCGCTCAACATGATTGTTTATTGGGGCCCTCTGCTTGAGATCGCCGCGCTTTGCGCGTGGACCGAAGCGCTGCGCGGCACACGAATGCGATGGGCGCTCAGGGCGGGGTTGATTCTGTTTGTCTATATGGTTGCATTGCGCGCCGCGCGGGAGTGGCCGCCGCTTGCCCACTGGCGCGAACGCGAGCCCGAGGTTGTGTTGAACGAAATGCGAGCCGTCATTCCGTCGGGGAGTCTCACCTATGGGTTACCGGGCCGGTATTTTTTCCCCTCGCTCTCAATCGGCGCAGAGTATCGCGTGCCAGTCGATTGGTCGAGTGTAGGGCGAGCAAGCACGCCCGGCCAGCCCAACCTGCCCTCACCCATGCGCGATGCCTGCCGCGTCCCCGCATATCTAATCTGGCCCCATGGAACCGAGAGCGAGCCGCTGCCACCATTGCCATATACAGCGCTTCAGCATGTTGCCAGCTACGTCAATCCGCCGGAACATCGCTCCGCATTGGAGCGCATGGTCGAGAGAGTCCCAGGGGGAAGATCCGGTGAGGACTGGAAGGCGTTCGTAATCTACCGACTGCTGCCGAACTCTGAACACTGCAATGCATTGGGTGTG
>DASVAI010000210.1:0-19211 GCA_036376445.1 Acidobacteriaceae bacterium | reverse complement strand
CCAAGAACAATAGCGGCGAGAACGCCCGCATATAGAGGATTCATGAAATGGAAACAGCCTTTCGGGTCACACGCGATGCTACATGAAGGGCACCATCAACGTTTGCTGTAATCGCGCGCTCCAAAGAGCACCGTTCCCAGCCGGATTTCCGTCGCGCCTTCCTCAATCGCGACACCATAGTCATGCGTCATCCCCATCGACAATGCGTCCAACTTCAACTTCGGATGCTGTCCCGTGTATTGATTGCGCAACTCGCGCAGTCGCCGGAAATAGGGGCGCACTGCCTCGGCATCCCGCAGATACGGAGGTACCGTCATCAGGCCGCGGACCTGAAGATGAGCGAGCCCGGGCAGCTTCTCTAGAAGCTCGTCGATCTCCGCACCCTCGGATGCGATGCCGTTCTTGGATTCTTCTTCGCTCAACTTGATTTCGAGCAGCACCCGCAGCATGCGCTCATTTGCTGCTGCTGCTGTGTCGAGCCGCTCCGCCAGACGCAGCGAATCGACCGAATCAATTGCATCGAAGAGCGACGCTGCCTTGGCGCTCTTGTTGGACTGCAGATGGCCAATGAGATGAGAGCGCAGCGGGTATTTCGCGGTGAGCGCACTCCACTGCGGCTGCTTCGCCTCGAACTCCTGCACCTTGTTCTCGCCGATATGAGTCACGCCCAGCTCCGCGACCGCGGCAATCGCCTCTGGCCGGTGCATCTTGGTCACGGCAATCAGCGTGATCTCGCTGGGGGAGCGCTGCGCCCGCCGGCATGCAGCCGCAATGGTATCGTCGACTATGGCGAGATTGCGCGCGAGTTCTTCCGGCGTGTTCATGCTTCGTCTCTGATTTGGTCGCCGAAGCGAACGCAGTCTCTGGCTAGCGCCGCGAAGTCTTCCATGCGGCTGCGATGGTTGGTGATTGCCACACGCAGCGCATATTGGCCGTCGAGCACAGTGCTGGACACGATGTACCGCCCGGACTCTTGCAGCTCAATCACCAGCTTTCGATTCAACACATTCAACGCGGCCCCGTCGAGTCCCGGACGGGTATAGCGGAAGCAGACAACATTCGTCGGACGCGGCGCCATGAGCTCCAGCCGCGGCGAGGCCTCGATCAGCTCTTCCAGGTAAGCGGCTTGCCGCATGTTCTCAGCGATGAGTCGCGCAAACGTCTCGACCCCATGTACCTGTACCGACATCCAGAGCTTCAGCGCGCGAAAACCGCGAGTCAGCTCCACGCCGCGATCGGCAAAGGGTAGACCGCCCGCCATGATGCCGCCCTCGGCCTCTTCCAGGTAACTCGCCTGCGTCGCAAATGCCTCCGTATGCATCTTCGGATCGCGCACCAGCACGCAGCCGATCTCAAATGGCAGATAAACCCATTTGTGCAGATCGAACGCAAGCGAGTCGGCCTGCTCAATGCCTCGCACCAGCGGAGCATACTCGTTCGTAAGCCTCAGCAGCGCACCGAAGGCCCCATCCACATGGAACCAGAGCCCATACTTATGACACAGCTCGGCCAGGGCCGCCAGATCGTCAATGGCTCCGGTGTTCACCGTTCCGCAGTTGGCAATCACGGCCGCAGGACGGTGCCCCGCCTCTGTGTCCTTCTTTATCTGTAACTCAAGCTGCTCTAAATCGATTTGATGCTTCTGCGTGACAGGGATTCGCCGGTAGGCGTCGCGTCCGAGTCCCATCAGTTCCACTGCCTTCAGCGCCCAGGAGTGAGTTTCCGTCGATCCATAGACGAGCAGTTGCGGATGCGCGCAGCCCTGCAGGCCGTGCTTGCGGATGTCGTATCCCGCCATTGCATGCCGGCCCACCGCGAGCCCAAGCAGGTTTGCCATGGTGCCGCCTGTTGTCAGAACGCCGGAACTCTCGCGTGGCATTCCCATCAGCTCTGTGAGCCAGCGAAGGCATGTGTTCTCGATGACCACCGGAGCCTGGTGGCCTCCGGCCACATGAGCATTCAATCCAGATGCCAGCATGTCTGCCAGCGTGGCGAGCGGAGTACCCGTGCCGCGCACCCATCCCCATGCGCGCGGGTGGCGATTGCCGATTGTGTAAGGAACGAGGTGCTCGGTCAATTTCCGATAAACCTTCGCCGCTGGCCGACCCTGAATCGGCAGCGGAGAAGCAAGCGCTCGCGCCGAGGCTTCCGGCAGCGGCCGCCACGCAGGCTGTTCGCGCAGCGTCGCAAGGTTATCGAAGATGTCGTCGAGCATGCGGTGCCCGAGATCGCGAAGCTCCTGCCATTCTTGAGGCGTAGTCGGGTCGAGTGATGCCGACTGGGAATGATCGACGGCTTCGCTGACAGAGGAAGGCACGGGCAAGGGCATGGGTGCGGAACCTCGCTGGATGAAAAATCGGGCGAGGCACGCTAATGGGTGTCTAACGCTCGGGTCCGCGTTTCCGAATGCGGAGATCGCAGCGCCGTTATTCAGAATAGCGCGTTAGAGGAGAGAAGAAGAAATCAGAGGGCCTGCGCTAGGCGAGGGAGCAATCCAGCGTGGCTGGTCTCATAGAGAGCGAGCAGCCGCTGCCGCATCAGGTAGTAGGCGGCAGAAGCTTCGTGAATGTAGAAGGGAATTCGCATACTTCCGCGGCGCAGCAGCATCGCCATCTCGATTTGCGTGATCGCCTTCTGCAGGCGCGCGGCGTCGCGGCGCATGATCTCCGCTACAACCGTCGCATCTTCGAAGTTCCAACGCTGCACAAAGACGGCCAGATCGAGCATGACTGCGGCATTGCGACGCAGCCGGGGTAGCCCATCGGCTCCGCCAAGCAAGCGCCACATCGCCTGCGGTTGCAGTTCGAGCTGATTGCCGCGCGGTTCCAAATACGCCTTCGCAATTCGCTCCAAATCGGAAAAGTTCAGCGGCTCCAGGCGAGCCACAAGCGCGTTCCAGGTTAACTTCTGCTGAGCACGGCGGCGGAAAATGAAACGAAACTGAACACTGGCAATGACCAGGAGGAGGATTCCGACTATAAAGAGGCCGACCACTTTAATGAAACTCCTTCTCCCGGGTACCCAAAACTTTTGCGAGATCGTAACTTACCTTATCAGTCAGATGCAAGATGGCATCACGCATTTCTGTTGATGGCTGTTCCTTTTCGGGCTCATTCCGCCAGAGGGCCACAATCCAATACAAAAGAATTGCCAGGTACACCAGCATTCGGACGTGCTCCACTCCCACATAATGAACATGCCTGCCCCAATAACCGTGCAAAAGACCGAGAACAAGACCGAATACAGCCCAAATCATCAATCCATAGCCAATGGACATAACGTGGGAGCGCCAGCGGAGGCCCTGTCTTTGTGACTTGATGAGTACGACAGTAAAGATTTCGCCCACCACCAAGCTGACAAACAAGTCTCCGCGGATCTCCCACACACCCGCCTGCGTCAGTGACGTTGGTTGAATCCACCAGACAATCAGGAAGGAGACCACGGCCGACAGGACAACGAGCGGCCAAAGCCGTAGCCGCTGTTCTTGATCACGAGGGGAGAAAACAATGTGGGCGACTTCGGCAATGACGCCAATCTGCAAGAGGGAGTCGAGCGCGTCGACGACCCAATATCCAATTGCGTACACCTGATGCGACGCGTGGCGGAAGATGAAGAACAGTGCGATCGCACTGACAATTGTGGAAAGGCACCACACGGCGAGCACCGGAAAGACGCGTAGACGTCGGCGCAGGCACAGCACACACAAGAGGGCGGCGTTAAGGAGAGGTCCGGCCGCCCAGAGTGCGATATCCAGTGAAGGGAGCTTCATTGACCCTAGCTCCTGATCCTGGATCAGTATCTAACAGCTTTAGAGACCGAAGATCGACAAAACTATCGCCATGAAAGAGGACGATGGCGGAGGATTCGTCCCTCCCGGCATGGATGCGAAGGCGGAACCGGTCGAGACAGCGAGGAGGGCTGCGGAAAATGCGAGGGTACGGAACTTGCGTGACATGATTTACGGCTCCCGGGCGCAGATGCGCTAAGGCAGAGTAACGAAAGTGCAGTCGAAAGGAAAAGGGGGAATTACCAGCGTGTCATTGATAGTTCCGCCTCTCGCTTGACAACGGGCCCGTTGTGGAAATGGTGTCGCTGTCGCGTCGCCTAACGTCCCTGTTCTTCGAGGTACTTCTCCGCCTCCAGAGCCGCGGCGCACCCCGATCCAGCCGCGGTGATGGCTTGCCGGTATTTCCGGTCCTGGACGTCGCCGCACGCAAAAACACCTGCGACGCGGGTATGGACCTCATCATGGGTCACGACATAGCCGTCCTGATCGAGTTCAATTTGTCCCACAAACGGCTTTGTGTTCGGCTCATGACCAATGCCCAGGAACATTCCCGAGACTGGAAGCGTGGTGACCTCGCCGGTCTTCCTGTTCTTCAGGAGAAGTCCATGAACTTCTTTGTTTTCAACGCCAAGTACCTCCTCGACTAAGACATTGGAGAGGAACTCGATCTTTTCATTGCTGCGCGCTCGCTCCAACATGATGTGCGACGCGCGGTAATGGTCGGAGCGGTGGAGAATGTAGACCTTACTGGCGAACCGGGTCAGGAAGAGTGCTTCCTCCATCGCCGAATCTCCGCCGCCGATCACCGCAATTTCCCTTCCCGAAAAGAAAAAGCCGTCGCACGTGGCGCAGGAGGAGACGCCATGCCCGATCAGCGCCTGCTCGGACGGCAACCCGAGCCATCGGGCCGACGCGCCGCTGGCGATGATCAGGGTGCGGGTGCGTACCGTCTCGGAACCTAGATCCAGCACAATGGGACGCTGTGACAGGTCGGCAGAGACCAGCTTCGCCATGCGAAACTCCGCACCAAAGCGCGCCGCCTGCTTCTTCATGTTCTCGATGAGCTCAGGCCCCTGGATCCCTTCCGGCCAGCCGGGGAAGTTTTCAACGAGAGTGGTGATGGAGAGCTGGCCGCCGGGCTCGTGGCCTTCCAGCACCAGCGGCTTCAAGTTGGCGCGGGCGGTGTAAATGGCGGCGGTAAGTCCGGCGCAGCCGGAACCTAGAATCACAGTGTCGCGAACAATATCTGCCATGATCGTGTACGTGCATCTTTGATTCTAGAGCCAAGTCGCGGATTCAATGAGCTGATGAGAACCGTTCCTTGTGGCGACTTCAACGAACGGCTGCGTTCATGTTGATTTACCGCGTCCTGGCGAATCATAGGGATACCGTCCTACGGTCCATGGAAGGATAAGCGAATGGCGAATCTCGTGTTGGTCTACGGAATGCGGCTGCTTCCAGCCGATGAAGTGAAGCAGGTGGGCTCCGCCCCTGTCACGCTGAACAACGGCAACGAAGCCCAGGTGACGATGCACGTTCTCGAAGGTTCCCGCGAGCAGATTGAGAATCAGCTCAAGCAGAGCATCGACGCCTTCTTCGACTTTTATCCCGAGATATGACGATCTCGATGCGGGCTCGCTGGGCGGCTGCTGCGAGCTTGTTTCTCGCCCTCAGCGTCGCCGTGTTCGCACAGGATGCCGCACGAGTGCAGTCACAGGCGACGGCTGAGGATGTGCTTGCCTCCGTGGTGCATCACGCGGGCGCGATCTTTGCCGGCGAAGTCTATGCAATTCGGGTTCCTGCGGGGATCGAAGAACCGGCCGGCGTGAAAGGCGGCATTCCCAGCAGCCGTCCGGATGCTGTGGAGGTTGAATTCCGCGTTGATGTGGGGATTCGCGGCGCTTCCATTGGCAGCAACTACATCCTCTGCATGCCGGTCTCCGTTTGGCAGCAAGCGCCGCCATTTGCCCTGCATCAGCGGGCCCTCGTTTTTCTCAAGCCACCGGTCGCTGCGGGATTTTCCGGCCCGGTCGAGGGCGAGGCCGACATACCGGGCATGGACGTCGGCGTCATGCCAGTGGACGACACCAACAATGTGGACCTCAGCCGGCTCCAGCGTCTGGTGACAAGAAAGACCATCGCCAGCATGGCCAGCCTGCCCACTCCTGTCGCTCCCGCTCGTAATCCCACAGTGACCGACGTGACCGGCAACGCCGGGCAGGAGACACTCATCTCGGGATCGCGCGATGGCCGGATGCCCGAGCTGCGCAACGAAACTATTCCATTTCTTGCGCTGGTGCGCGATGTCACTGTCCTGAGCGGCGTGGAGAGCCTGAAGGGAAGCGCCGCGAAGTAGCCCCGTTCTGAAGCGTCGGCCCGTGCTGCGCATCTCTCAGATGTAGGCTGAGCGCAGGAGCGACGATGACAATGACGAATGCACAAGTCGCAGACAAGGAGCGCACACGTCCGCGCGTGGTAGTCCTGGGTGCAGGTTTTGCGGGATTGAACGCAGCGGAGGCGCTGGGGAGCATGGCCGTCGATGTCACACTCATCGATCGCCGCAATCACCACACCTTCCAGCCGCTGCTCTACCAGGTGGCCTCCGGTGTGCTGTCGCCTGCCGACATCGCACAGCCCATCCGCACCATCCTGCGCCACAAGCACAATGTCGAGGTGCTGATGGACGAGGTCGTGGGCTTCGATATCCCAAACCAGATCGTCAAGCTGCGCAGCGGCGCGGAAGTCCCATACGACTACCTGATCGTGGCCACCGGCTCAACCCACTCCTACTTCGGCCACGACGACTGGGCAAAGCTTGCTCCCGGCCTTAAGACCGTCGAGGACGCAACCGAGATGCGCCGGCGCATCATGCTCGCCTACGAATTGGCAGAGCGCGAGGCAGTCGAAACCGGCAAGCATCCGCCGCTGAACTTTGTAGTTGTCGGTGCCGGTCCAACGGGTGTTGAGCTGGCCGGTGCCATCCGCGATATCGCCAGCCTCTTCCTGCGTGAGGACTATCGTCACATCGATACAACAAAGACGCGTGTCCTTCTCATCGAGGGCGGCCCACACATCGTGCCCTCTTATCCGCCCGATCTGCAGGAGAAGGCAGTCGAGCAATTGCAGTCTCTCGGAGTGGAGATCATGACCGGCAAGACCGTGACGGATGTCGAACCCGGCTATGTGATCGTCGGCAAACCGCCCGATTCCGAGCGCATCGACTCTCTAGTCACGCTGTGGGCAGCCGGCGTGCAGGCATCGCCGTTGGGCAAGATGCTCGGCGTTCCGGTAAACCGCAAAGGCGCGGTGATCGTCGATCAGTTTCTCAATCCTCCCGGCCACCCGAATATTTTCATCAGCGGCGATCTCGCGGATGTCACGGAGAACGGAAAGCAAGTCCCCGGTGTGGCGCAGCCCGCCATGCAGATGGGCACGCAGGCCGCCCACATGATCGAGGCGGACCTCGAAGGCAGATCGCGCAAGCCCTTCCACTACTTCGATAAGGGCGATATGGCCACGATCGGCCGCCGTCGCGCCATTGCCGATGTGAAGTGGCCCTTCAAAGCGCATCTGGGCGGCTGGCCGGCCTGGATCGCCTGGGGACTGGTTCACATTTACTTTTTGATCGGGTTTCGCAATCGCGTCGTCGTGATGTTTGAGTGGATCTGGACCTTCCTTACTCTGGGGCATGGCGCGCGTTTGATCACCGGAAACCAGAAGCTGCCGGGTTGGGACGAGCAGGTGGCGGCACACAAACCGGCGCTCGAAGGCCCGCTCGATCTGGCATCACCGCCGCAAGACAACACGGCGGAGCGCGAAGCTACCCAGAAAGCAACTGCCTGAGAGCTTTGTAGAGTCGCGGCGGGATTTCGCTGCTTCGTCCCATGCCGCCGCACCGCGGATGTGGTTTTCCGGATATCATCATCCGGCAACCTCTTTTGACATCCCATCCGGGAGAACTGCATGCTCTCTGGTTTCGGACGAGGCACACGCCTGTGCCTCTCTCTTGCCGCTTCAGTCCTGACTACTGCTGCAATGGCCCAGCCTTCCAAACTCCCGCCGACAAGGCCGCTGAAGGTTCCGACGCTCAGTTATGAGCGCTACACGCTGCCCAATGGGTTGACCGTGCTGCTGCACGAAGACCATCGCCTGCCGCTGGTTGCTGTCGATCTCTGGTATCACGTTGGTCCGGTGAATGAGGCCAAGGGTCGCACCGGCTTCGCGCATCTGTTCGAACACATGATGTTCGAAGGCTCCGAGCATGTGGGCGAGAAGGCGCACTTCCGCTATCTCGAAGGCGCAGGCGCGACCGACATCAATGGCACCACCGATTTCGACCGCACCAACTACTTCGAAACAGTCCCCTCGAACGAACTGGAGCTGGCACTCTGGCTCGAGAGCGACCGCATGGGATTTCTGCTCGAAAAGCTTGACCGCGAGAAGCTCACCAACCAGCGTGACGTCGTCCGAAATGAGCGCCGCCAGGGCGAGAACCAGCCGTATGAACTGAGCGACGAAGCGGTTTACCACGAGCTCTTTCCAGAGGATCACCCCTATTACGGATCGGTTATCGGCTCGCATGCCGACATCGAAGCCGCGCGGCTGCTCGATGTTCGCAATTTCTTCCACAATTACTACACGCCCAACAACGCGAACATCGCCATCGCCGGGGACTTCGACAAGTCGAAGTTGAAGCAGCTCGTCGAGAAATACTTCGGGCCGGTTCCAAAAGGCCCCGAGCCGCCGCCCGTCAACGTGACCACGCCGCCCATCACCAGCCAGAAGAGCGTCACTGTCACCGATACAGTACAGTTGCCGCGCGTGACCATCGCATGGTTGATGCCGGCCGCCTTCCACCCGGGCGACGCCGATGCCGAGATGCTGATGCAAATCCTGGGCGGTGGCAAGGCCAGCCGTCTTTATCGCAAGCTGGTGTATGAAAAACAGATTGCGCAGAGCGCCCAATGTGCGCTCAACTCACTGCGCCTCGGTTCCGTGGCGCAATGCGATGTCATCGCGCGCCCCGGTGTTAAGCCTGAGGACCTACAGCGCGAAATTGAAATTGAGTTCCGCGCCATGCGCGAGCAGGGCCCCAGCCAGGCCGAGCTTGACGGCGCGCGCAACACGCATCTGAGCGGCCTGATCAGCGGCCTGCAGCGCCTTGGCGGGTTTGGCGGCGTTGCCGACCGCATGGACTACTACAACTATTACACCGGCGATCCCGGCTATCTCTCTAAGGACGTCGCGCGGTTCCAGCACGTCTCTGTCGCCTCCGTGAAGAAGCTGGCGCAAACGGATCTGGTCGCGAATAAGAGCGTCGTGGTCACCACCGTGCAAGGCGAGAAGGTGATCCATGATGTGCCGCGCAGCCCCGCCGACACCGATGCCAATGTGAAGGTAGAGAATCCTTACCCTGCGTCCTTTGAAACAGCTCAGGACTGGCGCAAGGCAGCGCCAAAGGCCGGCCCGCTGCCCGAAGCCCATCTGCCGGTGCCGAAGGTTTTCACGCTTGATAACGGCCTCCACGTCTATCTCGTCGAAGATCACTCGCTGCCGGTGTTGAACGCCAGTGTCATCACGCTCGCGGGCGGCGACGCAAACCCGCTCAACAAGCCGGGTCTCGCAGGCTTTACCTCGCACATGCTCACCGAAGGCACGCGCGACCGGTCCGCTACGGAAATTGCAGACGCTGCCGATCATCTTGGCGCCACGCTCAAAACGAAGGCCGATACCGACAGCGCCAACACGACCATCGATGCGCTCAGCAACACCACCGAAGCGTCGTTCGACCTGCTCTCCGATGTGACTGAGCATCCGGCATTCGCGCAGCAGGAGGTAGATCGCATTCGCAAGCAGCAACTTACTGCCATTCTGCAGGAGGCCGATGAGCCCATCGCTGCCACGCTCCGCGTCGGCGTGAAGGCGCTCTACGGCGATTCGCCTTACGGCTATCCTGCGGTCGGCACCAGCGCCTCGGTCAAGTCCATCACCCGCGACGAACTTGCGGACTTCTGGAAGCAGCACTATGGCCCGGAGACCTCTGCGCTCGTTCTGACCGGCGATATTACCGAGAAGGAGGCGCGCGAGCAGGCGGACAAGTACTTCGGCGCGTGGAAAGGTTCCGACGCGACAGCCGCAACATCCGTTCCCGACCCTACCGCGCCGGAGCGTAAGATCATCATCGTGGACAAGCCCGGCTCCCCGCAGACGGTCCTGCTGGCGTTTGGTCTGGGCGTGCCGCGCTCCGCGCCCGACTACCCGAGCATCGAGATCATGAACGATGTGCTTGGCGGTCTCTTCTCGTCACGCATCAACATGAACCTGCGCGAGCAGCACGGCTATACCTACGGCGCATTCTCCGGCTTCGCATTCAACCGTTTCGGCGGTCCGCTCTATGCCGGCGCGCAGGTGCGCACCGATGTCACTGCGCCTGCCGCAAAGGAACTCTTCTCCGAATTGGATCGCATCACCAGCGATCCGCCAACAGCGGCTGAGCTCAAACTGGCGCAGGACTCACAGATGCGCTCCCTCCCCGGCCAGTTTGAAACTGCGAAAGGCACCTCGCAGAGAATGGGAGGGCTGTTTGTCTACAAGCTGCCAGACAGCTATTACGCAAAGCTGCCGCAGCGGTTCGCCGCAGTGACGCCGCAGGAAGTCACGAAGGCAGCCATCGATCACATCCATCCCAAGCAGATGATCGTGGTCGCGGTCGGAGATCGCGCGAAGATCGAGTCCGGCTTGAAAGACCTGAACCTCGGCCCGATCGAATACCGCGATGCAATGGGAAAGCCAGTGCAGTAGTTGCACGCAATGCAAAGGCCAGGAGGCAATGTCATCCCGGCCTTTGCTGTCTTCCGTGGACTTCGTCTTATGCGCCTACCGGCTCCGAAGCCCGCACGTTCACCGGCGTCAGCCAGTTGTAGCGGTCCGGACGCGTTCCGCTCGTGATGCCGAAGAACTCCTCGGCGAGCTGCTTCGTGATTGGGCCCGCATGGCCGTCCCTCACCAGGATGCGGTCCACCGAGCGGATCGCCGTCACCTCCGCCGCGGTGCCGGTGAAGAAGACTTCGTCGGCAATGTAGAGAATTTCGCGCGGCAGCGACTGCTCCACGACCGGGATGCCGAGATGGCGCGCAAGAGTGATGATCGAATCGCGCGTGATGCCGCTCAGCACCGAGTTCGCGAGCGGCGTGGTGTAGATTGTCGAGCCGCGTACGACGAACAGATTCTCGCCCGAGCCTTCGGAGAGATATCCGTTCGTGTCCAGCGCGATGCCCTCGTTGTAGCCGTTCAGATCCGCTTCCATGCGGATGAGCTGCGAATTCATGTAGTTCGCGCCGGCCTTGGCGAGTGACGGCATGGTGTTCGGCGCCAGCCGGTTCCAGGATGATATGCAGACATCCGCGCCGGCATCGCCCGGAACATACTTGCCCCAGGGGAAGTTCGCAATATAAGTCTCGACTGGACAGCCCTTCGGGTTCACACCGATCTCGCCGTAGCCGCGGAATGAAATAGGCCGGATGTAGCAAGGCACAATGCCGTTGGCTTCGATCAGCTCGACCACCGCCGCATTCAACTGCTCTACCGTGTAAGGCAGCTCCATACGGTAGATACGCGCCGAATCCAGCATCCGCCGCATGTGATCGCCCAGCCGGAAAATCGCGCCGCCCTCTGCCTGCTTGTAGCAGCGCAGCCCCTCGAAGACTGACGAGCCGTAGTGCAGCACATGGCTCATCACGTGGACCTGTGCCTTCTCCCAGGGGATCAGTTTTCCGTTGTGCCAGATGCTGGCCGTGGTCTGGATCGGCATGCCTGCTCCTTCGAACCGTGATTCGTCCTGCTTCGATTATAGGGGAGCAGGCGCGGTCCCTTGCGGCACTGGTTGTACGCTGCTGATGAGGCAACGGAGGACGCGTTTGAATCGCAGGGACTTTCTGTCAGGACCGGCGCCGCTGCAATTGGCCTTGCAGCAGGATCGAAATTGCACGCTGCGGCGGCAAGTCCCGCCGTCATCGAAACCTCCCTCGGCAGGCTCAAAGGCATGCGTGCCGGCGACACGCTTGCGTTCCTCGGCGTTCCCTTCGCGGAGCCACCGCTTGGACCGTTGCGTTTCCTTCCGCCGCGGCCAGCGCGCCCGTGGAGTGGAGTACGGACCGCCGATACATATGCGCCCGTGCAGTTGCGTCGCGGCCGGATCAGTGAAGACTGCCTCTACCTGAACATCTGGATGCCGGCCTCACCCGGCCCCCATCCTGTCCTCTTCTGGATTTACGGTGGCGGCAACACAGTGGGCGCCACCGGCGGCATCGCGGATGGCTCACATTTCGCGCGCAACGGCGTGATCTGCGTCACGCCTGCATATCGCGTGGGCGCGCTGGGCTTTCTCGATCTCAGCGCCGAACTGGGTGATCGATACGCTGGTTCCGGCAACAACGGCCTGCTGGATCAGCTTCTCGCGCTTCAGTGGATCCGCCGCAATATCGCGGCGTTCGGCGGCGATCCGGATCGCATCACAGTCGGCGGCGAAAGCGCCGGCGCAAAGGATACCTGCGCGCTGATGGCGTTGCCGCAGGCGGCGGGCCTGTTTCATCAGGCAATCGTCGAAAGCGGCAGCGGACAGACCGTTCACACCCGCGAGAGCGCCCGCGAACTGACGCGGGAGTTTCTCCGCTGCGCCGGATTGAGACCATCGGATGTTTCCCATCTGCGCACCCTGTCCGTTCCCAGGCTGCTCGCGGCGCAACTCGCCCTGGAAGAGCAAACCTCCGAGTTTCCTTTTCGCGTGACCGTCGATGGCATCGTGCTCGAACGTACGCCGCTCGAATATCTCCGCTCGGGATCGTCGCGCCATCTGCGTCTGCTCGCCGGCAGCAACCGCGATGAGAGCACGCAATTCGTGCGCGGCGCAGAGCTCGTAGAGCCGATCCGCCAGAGTGAGATGCAGAACATGAGCATCGACAAAGCGCCGCAGATGGATGCTCGTTACAAGGAAATCTTTCCCCACCTCACCGCGGCCGAGCGGAAGATTCGTCTGCTCACCGCAGAGGAGTACTGGATTCCGACCCTGCGCATCGCCGAGGCGCACGTCGGCAATGGTAACGAAGCGTGGTTCTATCGTTACGATCGGCCGCTCGTTTACGGTCCGGTCAAGGGCAAAGTGCCGCATGGATCGGAGCTGCGCCTCGTGTGGGATGACGAGATGCAGTATCCCGATCCATCGGTCCATTCGCTGCGGCAGGCGATGCACGCCGCGTGGGTGGACTTCATCTCCGGTCGCGAGCCCGTGCTCGCCAGTGCCCCGAGATGGCCGCGCTTCAATCTCACCGGGCGCCCCGTCATGGTGATCCAGGACCAGAGCAGCGTAGTGCTCGATCCCGACACCAAGGAGCGCCATCTGTGGGACGGGTGGCCATCTTGATCCGGCCTACTCGTCGCGCAGCGCCTCCACCGGCGGGATCAGCGATGCACGCCACGCCGGAATGTACGATGCCGCAGCCCCGATCGCGCACAGACAGAACAGCACTCCGACATAAGTCCACGCGTCCACCGTGCCCACTCCATATAAGAAGCCGGTCAGCAGGCGTCCCGTGATCGCAGAGAGAACCAGGCCTGCAAGCAGGCCGGCGACAATCATTGCCGCGCCCTGCCGCATCACCATCTGCAGCACGGAACTTCGCGTCGCTCCCAGCGCCAGCCGAATGCCGATCTCGCGCCGCCGGTAAGCAACCAACTGCGCCAGCACGCCGTAGAGTCCGGTGATCACCATCAGTCCGGCGAGCGCCGCAAAAGCGCCCGTGACGTACAGACCGAGACGGCTGCTGAAGTTGCTCTTGTCTACGGTCTCGCGCATCGTTTGAAAATTGTCCAGCGCGTAGTCGGGCGCCTGCTCGCGAAAGACGGAGCGTGCGATCGGCGCAACCGCGGTATTGCCATGCGTCTTCACCAGCACGTTCACCACGGTCTTCAGCAGCGCCGGATAGAAGAGTGATGTTGTCGGAATCTGCTGATAGGGCAGCAGCAGCATCGGCTCTGCCGGCTTACCGATCGCGGCGTCTCTCTGGTCTCCGATCACGCCCACAATGGTGTAGGGCTTGATCATGCCGGTGTCCTTGCCTCCAAGATTGATCTGGTGGCCCAGTGGATCGCGTCCGCGAAAGACCTTGTTTGCCAGGGCCTGGTTGATGACGATCACGTAAGGCGCCGTGGCAGTGTCGCTCTCCGAGATCATGCGGCCGCGAAGTACGGGCGTCTCCAGCAGGTGTGCATAGCCGGGGCTGATGGCCGACATGTGCGCCTGATAGTTGTGCGCTTCATCCTCCGGCTCGCCCACGATGCGCAGGCTGGTTCCCATCTGGATGCCGGAGAGAGGCGGCGCTGTGACCACCGCTGCATCCTCCACGCCGGGCGCATTCCGCAGACGATCCAGCGCCGGCCCATAAGTCGTCACCGCGACGGATACAGGTGCGTGCTCCGTGTCCGCGGAGACCGCCATGTTCGAGAACCCGGCGGCATCAGCCGGCATCACAGTAAAGCCGGTGACACGTTCGGTCGAAAATCCGAGATCGGTGTGTTGCAGGTTCCAGAGCGTATGGAAGAGTAGCCCGGTGGCGATCAGAAGCAGCGTAGACAACGCAACCTCCCCGATAACCAGGCTGTGCGTCAGCCGGCTGGACACGCCACGCGTGCCCAGCCCGCGCGAGGCGGTCTGCAATGCGCGCTGCGGATGCGTCCTCGCCACCAGAACCGCCGGCAGGATCGATGAGAGCAGCGTCGTTGCGGTAGTGACCGCTGCCAGGACCAGGATCACGGTCCAGTCCAGCGTGATCGCCTCCGCGCGGGGAAGCGTGTCGGGCGGCAGCCGGTGAACGGAATAGAGCAGCAGCGATGCGAGCCCAATGCCCAGGCCGCAGCCAAGGATCGAGAGCAAACCGCCTTCCACGAGCATGCCGCGAATCAATCGTCCGCGAGGCGCGCCCACTGCCGAGCGCACAGCGAACTCCTGCTGCCGCCCGAGGCAGCGCGCGATCATCAGGTTCGCTACATTCGCGCAGGCGATCAGCAGCACCATACCCAGCGCGGCTACCAGCCCCAGAAAGACCGGGCGCACCCTGCCGGTCACTGTTTCCAAATAAGGAATCGCGTGCAGTTGAAAGTCCGAGTGCAGCGTCTTCGGGTTCGCCGCGATCAGGCTCCGCGTTGTGCGGTCGAGTTCAGACTGCGCCTGCTCCAGCGTGACGCCTGGCCGCAAGCGCCCGATCACGTAGTCGAAGTGATAGCCGCGATCGGTCAGCATCAGCGGCGTCGGCTGCATCGGCAGCCAGATCGCCTTACGTATGTCGCTGCCCATCATCTCCGGGAACCGGAAGGACCCCGGCATGACACCCACGACCGTGCGCGGCTGGCTGTTCACCCGGATCGTATGGCCCACGATATTGGGATCGCCGTGAAACGCTTCGCACCAGAGGCCCTCAGAGAGCAGCGCCACCTTTGGGCCGTTTGCTTCGCCCTCTTCCTGCGTGAAGGTGCGGCCCATCAGCGGCGAGGCGCCGAGCATCGAGAAGAGATTCGGGCTTACGTTCGGAGTGACCACCGAGGTTGGCGCAACATCTCCCTGAACAGGCCCCGTCCCGGCAGCCGAGCCCTCGACCACCCCGACATCCTCCGAGTACACGGCGATATCGGAAAAGCTGTCCCTGGTCTGATCGCGCACATCGCGATAATTCAGCCAAGAGGTCGACTGCGGCCGAAACCCCGCATCCGGATTCACAAGCACCAGCCGTCCCGCATCGGCATACGGAAGCGGCCGCAGCAGGACGTCCTCCGCTACGGTGAACATGGTGGTGTTCGCCCCGATGGCCAGTGCCAGCGTCACGACGGCAAGTACGGCAAATCCCGGCGAGCGGCGAAGCTGGCGCGCCGCGTGGCGCAGATCCTGAAGCAGACCGGACATTTCTCTGGCCTCCAGAGACAGCATACGGAACCCCTTTCCGAGTGCACGCCACGGGCCGCCGCGAATGTCAACGTGCCACCTCGAAATCTATGCCGATAGGAGGCCGGGCTTGTCCGCGCGCGATCAGCCATGTCCGAAACCGAACACGCCATCACGGTTTATCGGCGACAATGTCGCATGATCTTCGGTCCGGCGAGCACTGCTCTGCATGAAATCCGGGAATCGCACTACGTTCAGTTCTCCGTGCTGGCGCTCTCGTCGATCTTCTTCCTCGTCGATCCGTTTGCAGCCATCGGCACCTTCATGGCGATCACGGCGGGCGATGATCGGAAGAGCCGTGCCCGCACTGCACGAAAGGGCGCGATCACCTGCCTCATCGTGCTCACCAGCTTTGCCCTGGTCGGCAAGCTGATCTTCCGCATGTTCGGCATCACGCTGCCAGCCTTTGAGATCGCCGGCGGCCTCATCCTGCTGCTCATCGGCATCGATATGCTCGAGGCTAAGCGCTCCCCCACTCAGGAATCCTCCGGCGAAACCGAAGAAGCGGCGGAGAAGGAAGACGCCGGGATCGTGCCGCTCGGCATCCCAATGCTGAGCGGCCCCGGCGCCATCTCCAGCGTGATGGTGCTCGTGGGTCAGGCGCAAAAGCTCTGGGAATGGATTGCTATCCTCGGCTCCATTGCCATCACCGCATGGGCCAGCTATGGCGTCCTGGTAGGCGCAGATCGCATCCGGCGGGTCATGGGCGACACAGGCATCCGCATCCTGGTCCGCATCATGGGCCTTCTGCTGGTCGCCCTGGCCGTGCAGTTCTTCGTCAATGGGTTAACAGACCTGGGTGTCATCGCGCGACAGTAGGTGGTTTCCTCCCTGCGGGACCCGGCATCGAAGAAGAAGAATATGAAACGCAAGCCAACAAAACTATCGGTTGTACTGCTGCTTCTCGCGGTTTCGCCTGGCGCCTGGGCGCGCTATCAGCCTCACCCCTGCAAGAACGCCTTCAGCGAGCAGCAGGAGATCACGGAAGGCCGGAAGGTGGCGCAGCAGGTCTGGAAGGAAATGCCTGTGCTGCCGGACTCGAACCCCGTGAGCCAGTACGTCGAGCAGCTCGGCATGAAGCTGGTAAAGTACGCTCCCGGCTATAAGTGGCCTTATAACTTCCACGTCGTGAACTCGGAGGACATCAACGCCTTCGCGCTGCCCGGAGGCTCCATCTTCGTGAACCTCGGGACGGTGCAGGCAGCCGAGAACGAAGCACAGCTTGCCGGCGTGATGGCACACGAGATCTCCCACGTGGCCCAGCGCCACTCCACCTGCAATATCACCAAGCAGCAGACGCCCAGCATGCTCGCTGGTCTGGGCCAGATTGTGGCCGGTATCGCGCTGCCCGGCGCTGCCGGGGCCATCGTTCAGCAGGGCATCGGCATCGGCACCGGGCTCTCCTTTCTGCGCATGTCCCGTGACGCGGAGAAGCAGGCCGATCTGATGGGGACCGACATCCTGTACGACGCCGGATACGATCCCCGGGGCCTGCCACAGTTCTTCGAGGTGATCCAAGGCAAGTATGGCGAAGGCGGTGCGCAGTTCCTAAGCGACCACCCCAATCCCGGCAACCGCGTCGGCTATGTGAACGACGAGATCGATAGCCTGCCGCCGAAGGCCCATTACGTCAAGACCAGCCCGGAGTTCACCCGTATCAAGCAGATTGCGGCCGGCATGCGCCCCTACACCGCCAAGCAGATTTCCGCCGGAGCATGGAAAGGGAAGAGCGGCAGCAGTGCGCCGCCTCCGTCCGGCGCACAGAGCGGAGGCGCCCCTTCCTCCGGCACGCTGCCGCGACTCAGCGCTTCTCAATGGCAGCCCCAGGGCAACTGGCAATCGCTCGACGGGGATGGCTTCACGATCAGCTACCCGGGGAACTGGAAGGGTGCCAGCTCCGGCTCGTCCTCGCTCATCGCGCCTCCAGGTGGAGTAGGTGCTGATAATGCAGTGGGTTACGGCATGATAAGCGGTCGCTTCCAACCGCCGAAGCCAAGCGATATGCCGGCGGAAACGGACCAGCTCGTAACCCAGTTGCAGCAGCAGAATCCCAATCTCCGGCCCGGGCAGGCCGCGGACATTATCGTGAACCAGGTACGCGGCCGCTCGGTCGAGGCGACGAATACCGGTGGGGCCGGCGGCGGAGCGGAGCGCGACTGGATCGTCGCCATCCCCGAGCAAGGCGGGACCCTGCGTTACGTGATTTTTGTCGCTCCTGATGCGGATTTCGGCGCTCTCAAACCCACTTTCGAGCGCATGTTGAGGTCGCTGAAACTGACCGCTCAGTAAGCATTCGCCGGTGTAATTTCAACAGCGCCGAGGAGCTTTTCAACACAGTCCGGCTTGCGTCCGGAGAAGGGCTCCGATAGTATCCGAATTGCGGCTGATCAGCGGCAGAGCAGACGAGAGAGCAACGTTGTCAAAAGTTGCTCGGGAGTGAAAGCTCTGTTATACTAATCAAGCAGTCGAAGGAACGCTGGATTTCCGACCGGCAATGCCGAGCAGATAGAATCCAGAAGATATGTTCGTCGGGCGATAGCCAAAATACCGAACATTTCCTGCAGTAGGCAGTCGGGTTCAATGACCCGCTGGAAGGCCTTACGGCCTCTCCCCGCTCAAGAGCGATACGGAGCTACGATCTTTCAGAGTTTTGTGCTGCGCGCTTCTTCGTCCTTTGCCGCTGGCTGCGGAAGGAAAGAAAAGTCCCGCGAAGGGATTGACGAAGATGCAACACTCGGATAGTGTTGGCAAGTGCGCGTAAAACGGTTCTGAGCCTCACTGAGTGAGGTGAAGGCCGACAGCACGCAAGTTCGAGGACCTGCGGCGACACAGTCGTGGATCTCGATCCAAAAGCGGTCCGCTAAGGCGGATACCGTTCCGGATCTTTGACAATCAGGTTGAACGTGCCAGTCGTGAGAGATCAGCAGGAATAGGCTTGATCATTCTCACAAGGTAAATCTCTCCGGCCTTTTCGAGCGCCGGAGAGTGCGCGACTATCCCGGACCTCCGTCCTGGGGTAGCGCGGAATCAGTTTCAAACGAGAGTTTGATCCTGGCTCAGAATCAACGCTGGCGGCGTGCCTAACACATGCAAGTCGAACGAGAAAGTGGAGCAATCCATGAGTAAAGTGGCGCACGGGTGAGTAACACGTGACTAACCTACCCTTGAGTGGGGAATAACTTCGGGAAACCGAGGCTAATACCGCATAACACCTACGGGTCAAAGGAGCAATTCGCTTAAGGAGGGGGTCGCGGCAGATTAGTTAGTTGGCGGGGTAATGGCCCACCAAGACGGTGATCTGTATCCGGCCTGAGAGGGCGCACGGACACACTGGAACTGAAACACGGTCCAGACTCCTACGGGAGGCAGCAGTGGGGAATTTTGCGCAATGGGGGAAACCCTGACGCAGCAACGCCGCGTGGAGGATGAAGTCCC
>DASVAI010000204.1:0-5937 GCA_036376445.1 Acidobacteriaceae bacterium | reverse complement strand
AATACGCGTCGTCGTGGTCATTAGAAACGCTCTTGGGTCCGATACTTTTTCGCGGTCGACCGCATGCCAGCGCAAGTATGTCTCCTGCACCGCATCCTCGGCGTCAGCCATTGACCCGAGCATGCGGTACCCGAGACCGAGTAAGCGACGGCGGTACGGCTCGAAGCCGGCGGCCGGATTCGACATCACGCGCGCGGAACTCATGGCGTGTGCACAACCATGTCGGCCGTTAACGGTACGCGGGTGTGATCCAACATTACCGGCGTGCCCGCAACGACCACGCGCGTGCAGGCCTTGCCGTGGCCAAGCGCGTACTTCACGGTCGGATAGATTCGCGACGCGGTGATTGCGAAAGACAAACTGACAAGGGCGCGCCGCCCCCAGCGCTTCACAATGGCCTCGCGATACTCGTCGGCAGCAGCATCATGCGCGAGCGTGGCGCGGGTGAATTTCCATACGAGCGCGATGTCCGGCCGCATGGCGTCGGGATTGCCGGCGAGGATGGCTCGCAGAACCGCGGGGCTGACACCGTCACGCTCCGCCATCGCGACGCCCAATTGCGTACATGGGCCGCAGTCCTCGTGGCGCACGGCGGTAATGCCGGCGGCGTACCAGGGCTCGATGGGGAGGTCACGCCGGAAGCGCCCGAGAGCGGCAGCGCGTGAAAACAACCACGCGGCGCGCGGACTCACGTCGACGATGTCGCGCATGTAACCGGCATCGTAATTCCATGTTCGCTCGAACTTGCCAATCGCTTTTCGAAGTGCCCATTTGATCATGTGTCTTCTCCTGTCTCCAACGGCAAGACGGGATAGGGCGCCCGGTTGTGACATGACCGGCAGCGCGGGCGATAGATGGGCACGGCCGCGAATCAGGTCTGCCGTGTTGATCCGGTCACTGCTGTTTTGATGCGGTCGGGCCGGAATGGTAGCTGGCGCAGCCGTACTCCAATGGCATCGAATACCGCATTGCTGATGACGGCGGCAGTCGGACACGTTGAAGGCTCGCCGCCGCCGGTGGACAGATGGTCCGGCGAGTTGTTCACCAGCACGATTTCGATGCTGTCCGGGATCTCCTGGAAACGCAGGATCGGATAGCCCTGCCAGTCCCGGCTGGTGACATGGGCGGTATCGAACGTGACCTCCTCGTGAAGCGTGCGGCTGATGGATTGGATCACGTTGCCTTCGATCTGGTTCTTTAAGCCGTCGGGATTAATGACGAGACCGCAATCATGCGCCACGACGACGCGGTCAACCTTGATGCGGCCGCTGCCTGGATCGACCGTAACGTCTGCGATGGTCGCTACGCGTGTATCGTCGCGGTTGACCCAAGCGATCCCGCGGCCATGGGCGAGCTTGCCGTTGGGGTCGGCCTGAGCGTTAGCGGGCCGGCTCTCCCAACCATAGGCCTTTGCGGCCGCTTTCAAAACACCAATCGCACGGGAGTCGTCGAGATGCGTGAGGCGGAATGCGAGCGGATCCTGTTTCGCCGCGGCTGCGAGCTCGTCAATGAACGACTCCATGGCAAACGTGGTCTCGAACTGAGCGGGCGAGCGCAGCCAAGCGGTGAGCAGCGCCACACGGCCTTCGTCATGAGCGGCGACGTTGGCGTTTTCGAAGTTATAGGCATACTCGACGGGGACCCCCGCCGAGCCGATATGCCCGGTCACTTCCGGACTTCCAATCAGCGCGGCCGCGATCAGATGCGTATCGGCAGTGGTGGGAACCCACATGCGGTGCTGCCACGCAATCACGCGCCCGGCATCATCCAGCGCACCCTGCAGATCCTGCACGACGGGCGGTTCTTTCGGTTCCCAGCCATGCTCGTCCCAGCGCATCCACTGCACACGCACCGGCCTGCCGACTATCTGCGACATGATGGCCGCGTCGGCAACGACATGCTCGAGGCCGTTGCGGCCGTAAGCGCCCGATGCCTCAAACCAACGCACTTCGATGCCGTCGACGGGAATATCAAGCAATTTCGCCATGTCGCGCCGCGTCTCATGCGGCATCTGAGTGCCGGACCAGAGAGTGGCGCGCTTTCCTTTCACGTCCGCGATGGCGCAGGAAGGGCCGATGGACGCGTGCATCTGGAAGGGCGTTGTATAAGTCGCCTTCAAGGTTCGACCGGCACGAGCGAACGCATCGGTTACGGATCCCTTGCTGACTCCCGGAGCGTCGCGGCCCGGAGTGTTGCGCACGGTGTCCCAGATGTGATCCATCTGAGGCAGACCGTTCCAATTCGACCATTTCGCCTGGCCGTCACCCGGCCCGGATGGGTTCAGCGTCGACCCTAGCTTCGCCGCCGCCTGGATGGCCGCCCACTCGGTCTCGGCGACTACGCCCAGAAAATTGTCGCGCCGCACGACCCGCACGAAGCCAGGAATGCTCTTCAGACCCGTCTCGTCGACGCTGAGCAGCGTAGCCTCTACGCCATAGGGCCGCACGACGCGTCCATGCAGCATCCCTTCGATCCGGACATCCTGGACGTAGGTGAACCGGGCCGTGATCTTATCTGGAATGTCCTTGCGAGCGATGGGCCGGCCGACTACGGTGTAGGTAGACGGGTCTTTGAGGCGCGCCTTGGGTGCGACCTTCATGCCGAAGCGTTCGCCGCTCGCGCCGATCTCCATATCGAGGTGCTTTCCGTCGACCAGTTTGCCGTAGGTGATGGTGCGGCCCGGAGATCCCGAAATGGATATCGTGCCCTCCTTGGCAGCGAGTTGGTTGGCCGGCACACCGAAATGTTTCGCGGCAAGATCAAGCAGCGCCTGCCTGCCGGCGGCCGCGGCGTGACGAATCTGCGGGCCGGCATAGCGGACGGTCATGCTGCCATAGGTGGGGCCTTGATCCACGGTCTGCGATGTCGTCCCCATCACGACCTGGAGCCGATCGAACGGAAAATCGAGTTCCTCGGCAGCGATTTGCGCGAGTGCCGTCTGCACGCCGGTGCCTGTTTCGACTTTGCCGGTGAAGAGCGTCGCCGTGTTATCCGGATGCACGGCCAGCCACGCGTACAGTTTTTCGGCAGGCGGCGGTGTCAGAGATTCTTGCGTCGGATCAGCCGGCGCTGACGGGCCGATCAGGCTGAAAGCGACAACAAGGCCTCCGGACGATTTCAGAAAAGCGCGGCGGCTGAATGCAAGGTCGGCCGCGGATTGGATGTCTTTGCTTTTCGCGCTCATCCGTTTACCCTCCCGGCGGCCCGCTCGACCGCGCGCACGATGCGCATGTGGGTGCCACAGCGGCAGAGATTGCCGTTTAACGCCTTCTTGATGTCGTCGCGACTGGGGCTTGGATTCTGCTTGAGAAAAGATGCCGCTTGCATGATCATGCCGTTGATGCAATACCCGCATTGAGCGGCTTGTTCCGCGATGAAGGCTTCCTGCAGCGGATGCGGATGTTCAGGCGTGCCGAGCCCCTCGAGAGTGATGAGTTTGGCGGTCCCGACGGCGGAAACCGGCGTGATACAGGAGCGGATGGCCTTCCCGTTCATGAGGACGGTGCAAGCGCCGCACTGCGATAGCCCGCAGCCGAATTTCGGGCCGCGCAAGCCGAGATTGTCGCGCAGAACGTACAGCAACATACTGTCAGGTTGCACTTGGACGGCATGAGTTTCGCCGTTTACATTAAGGTTGATTTGCTGAGACATGACTGAAGCCTTGCTGAGCATATGCTCGCGCCAGCCGAGCACTCGCGAAAGCAAGAAGAAAGAGCAACATCTGCCTTCCTGCCTGTGACGGCTCTGGCGGACACTCCAATTCTACGCTCCGGAGATAGGCCGCCGGGCTGATGGCGCGCTCGTGCGATCCAGGTTCAGGGGCTTCTAAGAATTCGATGCGAGTCTGGCGGCCGACTGTCGCTGCACACCCTCGGCGGGCAGAAATGTCGCCAGGATACGATTCTCATCCGGAGCGGATCAGGTACATTGCTGTGCTATTGCAGCAGGTTGCACACGCGAGGCGAGAGGTCTTAAGCTCATTACCTAGAGCACGTAGCTCTAAGGATTGTCGGAGGCACAGGGATGTGGGAAGACGTAGGCCAGCAACTTGCAGGCGTTCTCAAGCAAAGAGTTTTCAGCAGTCTCCTCGAAACACGGCCGTATCGCATTTTCCTCGAGAGATCTGGTTTGCACGCCCCGCTGGAACAATACGCAAAAGATTACCACCCACCTTTTCCGGCCTCGTACAGCGCCTTTTGCAATGTGTACGCGGCCCTAATCAAGAGCCAGGTGCAACAACTAAATTGCCTCGTAGACAACAAGACTCTCCGGGCCGAAGTAATCAGCGGACCAACGAATTTATACCGTGTCGTAACTTCCCGGGATTTCAAACCTGAGTGGACGGATCTCCGAAGAGGAACCGCCGATATCGGGAGTTGGTGGTTCGGGGAGGATCTCCTCGATGTTTGCAGGCAGCAATGCCGTGAACTCGAGCAACAGCGCCAACGCAATCCGCTGACCACAGACATGACTCCCGATCGATGCTTGAGAACACTTCTCCGCCGGAAGCTTGCAATATCAATCAATTGGAACGCGGTCGGAGCCATCCGTCGTCTGGAACTGAAATCAAATGACTCAATTCCGGTCATAACTGGGGTTGGGATCGCGATGGCGGCATACTCGGCCGACGCGGATTCGAGAAAATACCAGAGCAAGAAACTGCCTGTAGCGAAGCAGATGCTAGTTGGCGGAGGCGAACGGCAAATATGGCTGCCGTGGACGCCAGAGAGACATATTCGATTGTGGACTCCCAAGGGAGGCTTCGGCCAGAATGCCAGGCTTTGAATCGGGCGCGGTGATTTCCTCATCAGTCGTCATCAAGGTCAGCCCAGGACGTTTGGAACGCGGCGCCCCCGAGTCTTTTGCTCACCGATGCTGTTAACCAACACGCCGCGCAAAGAGTTCTATCACCCCGACGATAGCGAACGTTCGGGCGCACGATTCTCGCGGCTGATATCGCGGATGACGCGGCATGGGTTTCCTGCCGCAAACACATCGTCCGGTATGTCCCTGGTAACGATGCTGCCGGCTCCGATCACCGTGCGCGAGCCGATGCTCACACCCGGAAGAATCAGCGCCCCGCCGCCGACCCAAACGTCCGAGCCGATGGAGATTGGTTTGCCGAACTCCTGCTGCCGGCGCAGCTCGGCGTTTAGCGGGTGCATGGGCGTCAGAATCTGAACGCCAGGACCAAAGAGAGTGAAATCTCCAATCTTGACCAGGCAGACATCGAGCACGACGCAGTTGAAATTGAAAAACACACGTTCGCCGAGTTCGATATTGGAACCATAGTCGCAGAAGAACGGGGGCTGCATCCAGACCGTATCGCCGCCCTTGCCAAAAAGCTGTAATAGGATCTGCCGCCGAATTTCGCGCTCGGATTCGCGGGTTGCGTTCAGAGCCTGGCACAGATCGCGTGCGCGATCGCGATCCCGCACCAAGTCGGGGGTGAGGGCGTCGTAGAGCTCGCCGGCAAGCATTTTGTCCCGTTCGGTGCGCAATCGGTTCCCTCCAGCAGTCATGATTTTTTCATAGCGAGAGGCGCGTCTGATGCGCCGCCCGTACATGGCGCGGATCTGATAGAGTTTCTGACTGATTTGCAGAGCAGTGGATTCCAACGAACTCTAAAAGGGGAGCACCATGAAGGAACTATCTCAGCCCGGAACAAACCAGAACGCTTGCCTTCCCGCAGGCTATCGCAGCGGAATCATCACGGCGATCACAGTACTGTTGGGCTTCTCGCTGCTGTTCTTGCGGTCCTGGGTATTCGAACTTCCCGGTGAATGGACGCCCTCTTCCATTGTCGCGGCGTGCATTCTGGTGGCTTCCGTCGTAATGGAGTTGATTGCACTGTGGAGATCGCTGCAGCCCAGAGATGAACACCCTGGCGAATACCGCGTGACGTTACGCTGGTTCGTCATCTCAAGCACAACCTTG